>CAZHEA010000002.1:96509-114718 GCA_964531165.1 uncultured Thiotrichaceae bacterium | reverse complement strand
GAGGTAATTATGGCTGAACTTGATTCTACGCTACGAACCCGCTTTGCCCAAAGCAAATTAGTAGCCAAAACAAACTTTTTTACACCACCCGGGCAAAAATCGGCTCCGATACCGGCTGCTATGGCTAATCTTACGGTTAGTGCGGCACCTAAGTTGTCTTCGGATTCGATTGCGTTAATGCTTAAACCGGCTCAGGTTTTTAGTGTTTCGCCACCCCCATTGCTTACATTTGAATCACTCTCAAACGAAAACCTGCCCACAACAATGGAAGCCCTGCGCTCACACGTAAATTATTTACTGAGCCTGCCTTTACCCGTGGCTGAGAAAAATCGTTTGCGATTAAAATACTGGGCGCTGGAGTGTCGGCTTGAGGCGGTGTGTTTGTTGCTTGATGAGGCGGATGAAAATGGACTTGAACCGGATATCAGTGAGTTAGATCCGGCTTGTCTGGATTTATCTGACCTTGATTTGTGCGGGCTAATTTTACCCGCCATTGATTAAGCAGAATCGGTTTAAGTTTGTGGTTGTTTTTCTGGTGGAGAGTTAGGTTGGTTGCCTGACACTTTTAAAAGTGTCGGGTTTCCTTTGTAAAAAGCCTTGTCTGAAATCGCTGGATTTCCTGTAGCCGTATTTGGGAATGACATAAATATACACATTTGTTGCCGTTGTTAAACATGTGGATATGGCAATAATATTTTGTAGCGCCGCCCGCTGAATTACCCTATTGATAAATTTATCTTTCTAAAGGTAAGGATATGGAACAGAAAAAAATGCGCCTTAAAGATCATTTTCTTGAGGCAATCAATGCAGGTGAATTAGGTTCAATTGACGACAGGGGAATTGTGTTTACATTGAAAGAATTCAAGCAGGTATTTTCGTATATTAAATCAGATTATATCAATTCATTTTTACCCGCCGCAACGATTGAAGCCGGACGCGATACCATGACGCAGACGAAATTTTTATTTCGAATTCGAAAAGGCGTATACCGTGTGCATCCGGATGCACTTTCAAAAATAGAGTAATGAAATGTAGGCGGTAGCTAAAGCTACCGCCTTTTTTTATGGCCGTTTTTTATTAAGCCTTTGCCGTTAGTTCATCATCGTCGTGGGTGTTGCCACTACGGTATTCATGCCGCATAAACTATCTGCAGGGTTAGCACCCGGACCGGCAACATACATATTTCCCCAGAAATTACTGTAGGGGAAAATACTATTGTTTTGAAAGTTATTGGTCAGGCCGCAATTTGAAACCGGGTCGTTATTAATGAAATTATTATGGTGCATATCATCTACACTGGTCATGCCTGCAGCAATTTCATTACCGAATGTTACACCGGTTCCGGTGTTGCCCACCGACGTGTTATAGGCGAATTCTAAAACCTGGTCATAACCCATATAATGGAAACCATCTCCGACATTGTTAGTGGATGTATTATTGGTGATTGTTAATGCATCACCCATTATCATAAAACCATGTGACTGATTTTCGGAAGACTGGTTGTAACGAGTAATTTGATCGACGACGCCAAAGCGGCGGTAAAAGAAGCCGCTGCTTTCATTGCCGGTGGCAATGTTGTATTCAAAGCGGTCATTGTTACTGTCTATATCAATCCAGAAGCCAGAGCCAAACCCCATGAAACCACCGAGGGTTTGCAGGTTATTCCGGGCTTCGTTATATCTAACCATACTGTTGTCAAAATCAGAAAAATAAAACCCCCCTTCGCCATTGGACTCTGCAACATTGTAATACACGGTTACATCTGTCTGGTTAATTAAGGGCTGTGATGGGGCACCACCGGTGATAGGTTCGGCCGGATTCATGGGCCCGATGGCCATAGTCGAATTGCCAAACTGAAACCCCCTGGCACCATTATTGATTGCACGGTTGCCGTACACTTGCACATAACTTCCGGTGCTGAATAAACCGTTACTGTCTGTACTGCCGGTTAGGGTGAAGCCCTTTTTATATTTTCCAAAGTAAACACCGTCGGCACTAATATGCACGGTGTCGTGTAGTGGGTTACTGGCTTCAATAAGCGTGCTGTTTGTCCCGTGGGTGGAGGAAATTCTGATTCCTGTTTTATTAACACGAACATTTTCAGTGTACTTTCCCGGGCCGACATAAATTTTACTGATTGATGAGGTGCTATAGGGCGCGCCGGTTGAAAGAGCCCGGAATATACCCTGATTAATGGTGAGACAGGGGCGGGTTTGGGTTCCGCAATTATAGGTGTTACGCCCCCATTTTTGCACATAAACGGGGTCTATTTTAGGGGCGATGAGTACAAAGTCGGTGGGTATTTTATAGATAGGTGTATCGAGTAAAGTTGCATTAAGATCTTTAATATTAAGCGTGGGTAAGGTAGCTGCCTGAGCTGCCGTTGTGAGTAATGCTATCGATAGTGCGGCCAGTGTGAGTGTCGTTAATTTAACATCCATTTTTACTTCTCCTGTTTCATTGGTTATTTTTTTAGTGAAAAATCACTAAATCACCTGATGGAAAGGCAGTAAAAAATGACCGCGGCTAAATTTAAAATTAAGCATAATATTCGTATATGCGAATCCATCGCATAAAAAATAATCAAAGCGGTGTCTGATAATTTGTCCGTTTCCATCAGGACGAATATAAATTTAGCATTGCTGAATACGTTCAACAACAGGTGTGAATCTGAATTGAACATCAGATTTAATTACCTTCTTGAGTAGGGTTAGTGTGAGATGAACCATAGGACATATTTTTAATGGGTGAGAATAAAAGTGAATAATAGGTGTGCTCTGATTTTTTGTCTTTTTAAGATAATGAAGTATACGGGTGAATTAATTTCAGCATTTAGTATACAGGTGAAATATCTAATTCTTGGGGGGATATCAGTAGTTTATCGGCGATGTGATGTTCAGAATATTTACGGTATGAATAAATAAGTTGATAGTATTTTAAGTCTATAATGGTTTTGCTATTACTTTTATAATATACATTAGTTTTACGCGATTAACTTTCACTATTAAACGGAAATGATTATGAAATATTTTAAACCCACCGCTATTTTATCAGGCTGGTGCGAGGCGTAGGCAATAAGAAGCAGGCGGATTATCCAGCCAGTAAAATAGTGTTGACGGTTAAGTCCGATTGGCAGGTCAGTGATAATGGCAAGCGCCGGAGTCAGTTTTATGAGCTGAGCTGGATAAAGAAGTTAATGCCGTGCAGTGCCGGTAGTCAGGGCGTTCCAGTGAGTTCTTCCCTTCATCCCGCCACCTCCTCGCGACTTCCCCATTACTTCCTTGGGTATGCTGTCATTAGTGCCGGCTTATCTGTCAGGTTTTAGGGGGAGAGGGCACTGATTCCAATGAAAAAATCAAGCCTTATCAGCACTATATACCCCAAAGTGTAATATATCGCACATTTATGTTTTATCAAATTCGGTAATATAAGCGGTGATTAAATGCGCTCGAACAAAATGCATTTAACACGTACCAGCATTAAGGGGGGGAAATGAGTTTCAGAAGTTCTATTCGTCAACGAGTTGATTTTAGTATTGAGCGAGTCAATCAGCTCTTTAGCCGTTACCCCCGCACCTATATCGCCTCTCTTTGTTTATTGGCCCTTTCCGGGTATGCATTTGTTCTGGTCTTTCCTGTGCTGGTTATCGCCAGTTTTTTTAATATGTATGATATTTTATTCGGTGTGGCCGCGGTTGAGTGGTGGCATGCCCTGACCTGGTTTCTGATCATGCTGCTTTCTGCACAGATAAGTTATCGGATGTTTATCATACGGCCAGTTCCGGCGGTGGGTTTTACTATGCCGGAGTCTAAAATACCAAAAGTGTATGAAGTTGTTAAACGGTTACAGGCGCATTTTAAACGCCCGACCATTCATCGAATTATTATCAGTGCCAATTATGAGCTCGATATTATTAAAACACCGCGCTGGATGTTACCCGTGTGGTCGAGCAATACACTGGTTATTGGCCTGCCGTTATTAATCTGCCTTACGCCGAGTCAGTTTGAGCAGATGGTGGCACGGCGGATAGGACAGTTTTCCAAGCAACATAATATGGTTACTAACTGGTTATATCAGTTAAATGGTATCTGGCAGCAATATAGTTATATTTACAGTAAGCAGAAAAATCTTGAAAGCTGGTTTTTAAAAATATTTTTTATGACTTATGCCGCATTATATAAAAAGTTTTCAGTGTTGGCCGCACGCAAGGATGAATTGAGTGCAGATGAGTATGCAATGGAAACGTATTTTCATGAAGAAATTTGCGAAATGATAACCGCGGATGCATTGTGTCGCTGGTATCTCGATAACCGTTTCTGGCCTGCAATTGATAAGGCCTATTCGGTAAAAGTAAAAGAAACCCAGCAGCCTTATAGAAAACTGGCTGCGGTTATTCGAGGGAATCTGAATACAGTTACCAGGCCTATGTTAAATAATTTATTAGTGGATGAAATCAGCGATCCGAAAAACAGGTATCCCTCTCTGCATCAGCGGCTTGATAAAATCGGCCATATTGAACCCGTGATGAAAAAATATACGGGGGAGTCGGCTGCTGATTTTTATTTAGGTACATCTCTTAATGGTGCGCTTAACTTGATGGATAAGCTCTGGTTTAAAACGAAAAAGAAAAAAGCGAATCAGAAAAAAATACCGAAGAAAAGCTGGCTACCGGTTTTAAATAATAGTTAGTTATTATTTATTGAAAATTAAAACTACGCCAAGGGTGTGTTTTTGTTAAAGGCTATGGACTAAAAAATAGACATGGGCATTCGTGAATGACGAAGTTGCTTTTAATTATCTATTCTTAATTGTTTATTCTTAATTGTTTTTTTAGGTGTAATAATTAAAAATAATGACGCCGTCATACCTGCGAAGGCCGGTATCCAGTGTCTATTTCTTTATCAGAGCTATTCGCTTTTTATATGTGCCAAATCAGAAATGACAAACGTTTCTGCGTTAACCGAGTAAACCGTGATTTTAAATAATCATGTTTACTGATTCAGTAACTCCTGCTCCAGTGATAAAAACACACCATAAGCATTTTTACGATGCGCTTCTTTATAGGCAGGAAGGTCTTCAAACTCTGACCAGTCAGCAGCAGAAAAGGCTTCATCAAATGACATTAATTCATCTACCGCATTTTTCATTACCGATCTGAGTTTATGTAAGTAGTGACGGGTAAGCTTGATCGCTTCATCGGGTTTCTTTGCGGCGGCACCGTGCCCTGGAATAAGGGCTTTAAGTTTGGCATTTTTAAGGTTGTTTAGTAAGGCTAGCCAGTGTGCTGTATCAGCGCTACCGGTAAATGGGATGCGCCCTTCAAAAATTAGATCACCGGAAATTAAAACCTGATCCGGTTTAACCAGCACACTCAGGTCGCCGTCAGAGTGTGCGGTGCCCAGATAATTTAAGTCAAACTGAACATTGCCCACTTTAAAACTTTCATTTTTACTGATTACCCTATCGGCTTTAAGTAGCCTCGTGTCATCATTAACCCACGGATAAAGTGAAATTTGCCTTTCCTCTAAACGCGCTGCCGCGGAGGGTGAGTCGAGGTAATCAAGGTAACCAGCGGGGGCAATTATCTCAGCTCCAAGCGCTTTGAAAACCTGCAAGCCATAAATATGATCAGCATGATAATGGGTGATAATAACCTTAACGATGGGCTGTGAGCTTATCGCTTTTAGTTTGCTAACCAGCAGGTGTGCCAGCGAAGGTGAGCCAAGGGCGTCAACAATGACAATGCCGTTATCGGTGATGATGGCGCTAGCATTTGAAATAAACCCCTGATTGTCGGTGGCAACGCCAGCTTTGCCCTGTACATAGTATACGTGGCTGGATACCTGCTTTAAGTTCATTTCTACAGTAGATTCAGCAAAGTCATCGGCGGTGACAGTGGGTGATAGTAGTGTCGTTGTCAGCAGAAAAAAATAGAGAAATAACGGGTCGAACGAGAATAAAGAATGCGTTTTTTTCATAGCGTTAATACTATTTAAGTCAGGGTTTTTATATTTTCACCTGTTTAAAGTATTAACTCAAGGATGATATTGTTTTTAGATGAGACGTAATAAGGTGAATTATTACTGTAAAGCAATAATTCACCTCAACAGATTAAGCTTTAGTCATCATTCTTATAGATACTTCGGCCATTAATTTCCTGTACGGGCCGGGCATTAAGATAAATTATTTTTTCAAATTTATGAATCTGCTTTTTAGAAAATGTAATCGCATCTTTCATCACAAACCAGCGAACACCTTCACTACAGGGTGGTGTTGTTAAAGAGCCAGAATAGCTAAAATATTCATCTGTGTCTTCTGGCAGCAGGTTTTTAACATTAATGCTTTTACCTTCCACATCATTGACACCGATATGTTGAGGTGCATGTTTGATTATTTTATTAAATGTCCTGTTTTTATGACCTTCTTTAATTAAAACACCAATTACGGCAAGCTCGCCGGAAGTGCTGGTATGCACCAGATGCATTTCCATAGGAAAGGCGTTTCCATTCACCTGATGTTCGCTGGGGGTATGAAAATGGAACTGCAGTAAGCGATATTCCTCACCGTTGATCTGCATGCTGCTGCCGGCCTCGTACTCAACTTCAATGGTATGCCCATTGTTCAGTACCTTCAGTGGTGTTTTTTCATAATCGAACTCAAACTCACCGGTTTCTGATTCAACTGAATTTTGTATATCAATGGGTGACTGCTTAAAGCCGTTACAGTCGGGAAAATGATCGCCCCATTGTTCAGGCAAAACGACTTCTTCTTCACCGTGCTGAAAATATCCCCAGTTGACTTCGGCCGCCAGTGCAACAGCAGGTGTGATTGCAGTGGCTATAATTATGGTACTGATTAGTGCCTTTAAATTCATAGTAACCTCATGTAATTTAATTTTGATTTGATTAAGAAAGGTGCTACGTGAAAGTGCGAAATTATATAATGTGGAAGCGGTGAATTTAACTGGGGTATACCCAATAGTGTTTAAGCGTTAACCATGTAATGCGCAAAGACATGCGAGTGGGAGGTAGTTTTAAGTGAAAGTAATTATATAGGCTTAAAAATGTTAATATGAGGTTTTAATGTTTAACGATGACAGGTACAGGCGATACATGAAACAAGTTTGTCGATTTTTTCTAATAAGTTTGAGTGTGGGCTTATATATAAGCATCGCTCTGGCACAGGAACAAAAATCGGTAGAACAGCTCATTTTACCGCTGACCCGCGCACATCCCGGGAAAACTGGTTTATATGTGCTGGAAAAAGGCGGCAATGCGTTACTGGCCAGAGGCTGGTTTGCCGACAGAGCAGCCAAATCGATTGATGTGCAATACTTTATATGGAGCGCTGATAATATTGGCAAGCTGGCAGCTGAGGCCTTGTTACGAGCCGCTGAGCGCGGAGTAAAAGTGCGTGTACTGGTTGATGACCTGTTAATCGACGCACAAACTGATGAGCTGTTTGCGATGGCATATCATCCAAATGTTGAGATACGCGTTTATAACCCGGTACATTCTGTAGGTGTTAACTTTATCGAAAGATTTGTCAATTTAGCCATTGATTTCAGAGGCAGTAACCAACGCATGCACAATAAAATGTTTGTGGTTGATGGTCTGGTGGCAATTACTGGCGGGCGTAATATGGAAGCCCAGTATTTTGATTTTGGGCATAAATATAATTACCGTGACCGGGATGTATTGTTGGCCGGTGAGGTAGTGAGTGAGTTAACCGGCACATTTAACCGGTTCTGGGATGATGATTTGTCGATTGCTGTAGAGCGTCTGGTTCGAAATCCGTTTGAAAATAAGGTTGAATGGGTGAGTGAAGATGAGTGGGGGGATGAATTTAATATTGACGATGATGAGCTGAAAAAGAATATTGATGAGCTTACTCAGAAGAAAGTTAATTCAATTTATAAAAATTTACATGCCTATGCCAAAGATGAATCGAATTATTCATTAGAGGTTAGAAAAAATATGGCATTAATTTCTCAGCAAGTTGCTTTTATAGCTGAATCAGCTTACTGGCTTGATGCTACCTTTATTAGTGATCAGCCGGGTAAAAACGATACCTGGTTTAACTACAGTTTAGGCGGCGGCGGAGATTCGACCAATGCGCTGGCACAACTGGTTAATATGGCAAAAGATAATATTGTTATACAGTCTCCTTATCTAATTTTAAATTCAGACGCATGGACGTTATTTAAAGCTGCCAGGGCAAGGGGGGTGAATATTAAAATTAATACTAACTCCCTTGCGGCCAGTGATAATTTACCGGCATTCAGCGGATACAGCTCACAGATTGATGATTTGCTGAAAGCCGGTATTGATATTTATGAATATCGCCCTGATGCAAAAGTCAGGTATGATTTGGTGAAGCGTTATTTGCAGTATGAAGATCGAGACTTGCCGGTTTTTTCTCTGCACGCTAAAACGATGGTTGTTGACGATAGTATTGTTTATATCGGTACATATAATCTTGATCCACGGTCACAAAATTTAAATACAGAGATGGGGATTATTACAAAAAATACTGAGCTTGCGAGGGCTGTTAAGCGTGAGATAGAAATTGATATGGCAGAAGGCAATAGCTGGAATATTAAAAAAGACGGTAAAAACAATGATACTTCAATATATAAACGCAGTGAACTTTTTCTGTGGAAGTTGTTACCTATTAATCCAATTTTATAAAAATATTTGAGAATATTATGAGAAAAACATTTAAGTTAAGTCATGAAAAAATAAAACCGCAACGGCTGGTGGAATCCATTAAGCATGAAGTCAGAAAATATCTTAAAAGAGAGAGAAACAAAAAATTAACAGATGATGCTGATTTTTTAGATTTTGATTGTCGATTTGGTGCGGATAGTGACAGTGCAGAAACTATTCATCTGTCTGAAATTGACAAATCAATTGATCAGGCTGTATCTGAAAATTTATCCTCTTTTTACCTTGAAATATTAGCTAAGCCTGGATACCGGGCTAAAAACGAAGAGGGTTAATGTTTTCATTAATGTGTAAACCATTAAACATGATCACTGCTGTCCCATTAACTCATAAAGTTATAATTAACAAGCCTTACGTATTAAGCTAGAAACATAATGTCGTACAAAAGAGACATGAAAAAAGAAACCGACGAAATCGTCATCTCCGAATGCTTGTGTCGGAGATCCAGTGACATTAAACGCTGCCAAGACACTGGATTCCCGACACAAGCATTCGGGAATGACGATGCTTTTTAAGTTAACGGGACAGCAGTGAAACATGATATGAAAATGTTATGTTCATTATCTTTGTATACCTGTTTCTATGCTTGTGGCCGGACGTATATTTATCGAATTGCTTATGAAAGATAGAGGTGTCAATTTTAGAAGGCTGGCAATAATACTTATATTAGCTTTCATATCGGCTAATTTATACTCAGGTACTTATATTGAGGATGAGAGTACTTCGTCAGGTGTGGATTTCCCGCGTCAGCAGCTTGAAGTAAAGCTTAAGACAAGCGGCGATCAGCTTGGTGCAAGATATGATCGGTTATATTTAAAAATTAAAAACAGTTCAAACCCAGATAAACAGCATCAGTCAGAAATGCTGCAGCTGTTCAAACAGGAACATGAAAGCTGGCTCGTATATCGTGATAACCATTGCCGATTACAATCTTATGTGTATGCATATCCTGCCCAGAGTAAGCTTGCACATGCGCAATACAATTCCTGCTTATTAAAGCTAAATGAAGTTCGTATTGGATTTATTGATGATCTGGCTTATGAGTTTTAATAAAAATCACTGTATTTAAATAATACCACCATGGAATAATAATGAAGAAAAGTAATCTGGAGTTCAGTGAAGTCATCCATAATTATGTGCTGGAAAATTCATTAAGAGAATCTCAGGTTCTATCAGATTTGCGCGAAGAGACAGCAAAAGATCCATCTGCAATTATGCAGATACCGCCTGAACAGGGTCAGTTTATGTCGATGCTGGTCAAATTGGTGGCAGCGAAACGCAGCATAGAAATTGGTGTGTTTACGGGTTATAGCACTTTATGTGTAGCTCAGGCGATGCCAGAAGACAGTTATACGCTGGCCTGTGATATTGATGAAAAATGGACAGCGATTGCAAAACGATACTGGATAAAAGCCGGAGTAGATAAAAAGATCGACCTGCGAATAGCGCCGGCGATTGATACACTTAAATCGCAGATTGAAGATGGTCAGGCTGGCTCATATGATTTTGTTTTTATAGATGCGGATAAAGATAACTATGATCATTATTATGAATTATCGCTACAGTTATTAAAGTCAGGAGGCTTGATGGCAATTGATAATGTGCTGTTATTTGGGGCAGTTGCGGGTACGAATTATATTGATAAGTCGATGCAGGGTGTGTTTAGTGAGCAAAGCATTGAAGTTGTGAAAAAGTTAAATATTAAAATACAAAATGATCAGCGGGTTGATGTGAGCATGCTGAAAATAGCTGACGGACTTAGTCTGGTAAGAAAAAAATAGAAGGTTAAGCAATATGAAAAAACTTATTATGTTGAGTGCTTTACTTCTGGCGGCCTGTGATCAGCTGCCATCAGATAAAAATCAGAGTTCAAAGTCAGACACTACAGAAAACTCAGGAAAAGAAGCAGCGTTTTCTAATCGCTGGTACACCCCGTCCCAGCTTGATTCAGGTGCTAAAACTTATCAGCAATATTGTCTGCAGTGTCATAACGAAAACGCTAAAGGCATTGTGAACTGGAAACAAACGAGACCGGACGGAAACTATCCACCGCCACCTCTTAATGGCAGTGCTCATGCATGGCATCATGATATTGGCACGCTGACACGTACCATAGAAAATGGTGGTGTCGCGCTGGGTGGGGTGATGCCAGGATTTTCAGGGAAACTATCTGCGGCTGAAATTCGGGCAGTTATCGCTTATTTTCAGAGTTTCTGGTCAGATGAAATTTATCGCGCGTGGATTGAGAATGGTGGTCTGGAGTAAAAGTATTCTGCTTAATAGGCGGTTATGATTTTGACGGTGGTTGTTGTGGTGTTGATTATGAATATGTCATGTATCATAGATTTAGTGAGGAAGCTCAGGGTGAGTGTTTAGGTATGTTGATTTAGGTGCGAGCAAATTAAAAAGGCAATATCATGTATACATGTACATTTATAAAAATTCTATGGAAGGAACAGGAAAAGAAACGGAAATTTAAAAATATGGAGAAAAAAATCACCCTGCCTTTCGTGCCGACGATTGGTCTGGAGGTTGGAGAGGGAGACTGGTTTTCAGGGAAAATTGAACGTATAGTCTGGAATAACACGGATAATAATTTCACTATTAAAGTTTTGGATATTACGCCAAAAGATGGCATTACAGCGGAACTGTTACTGGATATAGCGGTAAAGCAGGGCTGGGATGTGCAGGATTAATAACATTTTATTTTAACTGGGGTGGGCATGAAAAAGCTTAAAAACGAAAAAGAGTTATTAAAAAAAGCCATTCTCGAAGGGGTTAAATATGGCGAAGCCCGTGGCGTGGTTGAGTTTGAGGCCACCGATTCGGCTAATGAAAAAATTGAATATATTTACCGGTTACTGGTGCACGATGAGGTGATACAGGCAATACCTGAAGATCAAATTTCACAAAAATCCATGAAGCATAAAATTGCTATCTGGGCATCTAAATTGAAATGAATAAGGCTGTAATATGATTGTTTGGGGCGATTACACTTGATTGCATGGGGCTTAAACCATAAGCAGGCCGTTTATAAAACAGCCTGCTAGTGAGAGATATAGAGAATACTAGCGTTACCAGCCGAGTATAACGCCTTCAAGAAATTCATTTTGCCCTTTATAATCGGATTTATTGGCGGGGATAAACGCTTTGACTTTTTTACCGGAAAAACGTCTTAAGATACCTTCAGCTGCTGTTTTCACCTCGGTTTGAGTCAGGTAGTTAATGATTTTGTCCTGATCAATTTTATTGACCCGGTTACTTGCAGTAATTACCTGATTTGGAATTTTCTCACTGGTATAAATAACTTTGAAGCTGGCTCGTTGTTCCGCCGATAGCCTCTTGTTGAAAAAATCCTGTCTGACGACCGCCGCTACGCATTTGTTTTCATTAAGGTCTCTAAATACCGCCTTCATACCGCCTTTTACGCTTTTGATAAGCGGTTCGCGAATCGGGCTGTTGAGTACATTAAGTAGAACAAGAGAGGTTAAATTGGGTGGAGGTATAGCGCAGACCTTTTTAAGCACAAGGTCATTTGGCTCGCGAATGTTTTCACTGCTTTTTGGAGCGATGAAATAAAAGTCTAATCTGCCGGGCAGTTTAACTAGCGGTGTATGTGACAGGTGTAAAATACGCCATGAGGCAAAGTGAGGGCCATCAAATATAATATCGAATACATCCCGTCTAATATCTCTTTGGTATCGCAACCAGTCACGGGGATGTTGATAGACTACTTCCTCTCCCAGTAGCTTACTTAAGTGAGTAGCTAGTGGGCCATAGAGCTTTTGACCCTGTTCAGCTGATTCTCTGGGTGGTGCGGTGAGTATCAGTTTTGCACTAATCTGCTGAGAAAAAAATATACAGGCAGCCAGTAATAATAATGGCTGCTTCAATGGGACCAACTTCATCATCTGTTTTTTAACCTGTTAAGTGACACGCAACTGATATTATATATAGTGAATATTTTGACAACAGTCAAATAAGATGTGTTTATTAACGCCTGCCATAGAATCTATGGAATAAAATCATCATTATATACATCATTGCTGTAAATCTGAATTTATACAATATAAATTATCGTTACTTTACAATTAAAAACACATAATTAAGATGGATTTGAATCATCAATAATTGAGCGTTTATCAATTGTATATATGTGATCTTTTTTAGCAAAAACAGTCACATAAACTGTCGTTATTTAAGATATATCATGTTAATAGCTGATTCACATTAATATATAATTGGAATATGTTTTCATAATTCATCATCATAAAACTAGAATAAATACTTATCCTGAGATAAAGACAAAATTATAAGCTAATGAAAATATAGATAAAATATTTGGTCGTTATTTGACCATTGCGGTGTTAAACCCTTTAGCATAAATAGAATGAGGAACATTCGATGAGATTTAGTAAGAGTAATGTAGTTATAGCACTATCTTTGGTGTTATTTTCCAATAATAGTTTTGCCAATGAGCATGGTAGTAATCATGATCATGAAAATAAGACGGGTCCCGTCTGTACCGGCTATGGGCCACAAGCTCCCAGAGATATAGATAGTGTAAACGGCACTAACAAAAGGCTTTTTAGTTCTGCTCCCGGCTATAAAAAAATGAACTTATGTAATATTCATTTTCATAATAATGCTGAGCATAAAGCGAAAAGCTTTTCAATATATGCAGGAGAAGGTGAGCACGGCCATGGTGGTGGTTATCAGTGTGGCATCAGTAAATCACTTAGTAAGGCTGAGTTAATGGCGCCTAAGGAAAATATCTGTAATGGTTTAAAGCCGGGTGACACAATTGAGGTACATTGGGTACATTCATCCTGTGATATAAAACCGGGAAAAGATCTAGGTTCGTGCCTGTCGGAAAGCTGTGTTAATCCGAATCTACGTGTTGAAACTCAGGTATTCACCGTGGTTAATGATGCTTCGGTACTTGATTTTAATGATCTGAGCTATGCAGGAAATATAGTCAATGGATATCATCAGGCTAAAGCTCTGCCAACAAAGGTTGGTAAGCCGGTAGAGTTTATGGGATCAACAACAGGTCCTAAATATACCGAGCAACAGTGTTCGCCAATGCAGGTTACCTGGAGTGTTCGCCCGCAGTGTGCGAAGCTTAATATTAATAGCTTAGGTGAGTGGTGTAAGGGCAATGTCTTTGAAGAGGATCATGCTCATGGTGTTAGAAAACTGGTTACTAATCCAGCATTATTGTCGGTGATTAAATAAGTCTGTAGTTTTTTGTTAGATGTTAAGTAAAAAAAGACACTCGTTTGAGTGTCTTTTTTTTAATAAATTTTATTGTTCAACATATAATGACCCGAACGGGTTATTTGTTGTTGATTTTTCTAGCAATTTATCGGATAGATAGATAATTTATAGCTATATCTGTAAAACACATTGAAGACTTGTCTTGCTTGTGTATTATGCATTTATGAATTTTACATTGGCGTAAAGTAATGCCTATTAAGCTTAACTATAATCAACAGCATAATTTCCTGTCATTGATAATTGAAGATGTTTTATCGATTGATGATATAGAGCAGGCGACACTTGAATTATTTGACTCTAATGAATACTCTCATGATGTTAATGCACTGTGGGATATTCGTGAACTATCGTTTGATTATATTGATATAGCTTTTGTCAGGCAGATTGTAGCGATGCAAAAAAAGTACAGGGGTAAACGCGGTAAACCTAAAGTTGCGATATTATCTAACTATGTACTTGCCGCACCTATAATTAAGCTATATGTCATTATATCAAAAGGTTTAGAGCAGAAAACACGGGTATTTAAAACTGTTGAAGAGGCTGAACTATGGTTGTCGATTAGATAGGCCTGGCTGATATTTGGATGTGGTGTTTAATTTCTGTTCAGAAAAATATCTGCATCCTTATAATTGTGAATAGTCCTCGATGTTAAACCCTACCAGAATTTTATTATTTTTGACCAGTACCGGGCGTTTGATAATGCTCGGGTTTTTCAGCATAATCTGAATAGCGGATTGTTCATTAACTGAGTTTTTTATCTCTTCATCTAATTTGCGCCAGGTGGTACCGCGCTTATTCAATAAAATTTCCCAGCCAAGTTTTTTAACCCAGAACGTCAGCTCTTTTTCGGGAACCCCGAGTTTTTTATAGTCGTGGAAGGTGTGGTCGACGTTATTATCTTTTAACCACTTTCGGGCTTTTTTAATGGTGTCGCAGTTAGGGATGCCGTATAAAATTGTCATAGTTTTTATAAGCAGTTTTGTCCGCAAAGGAACGCAAAATGCACAAATAAAATCAAAAGATAGTATTTAGATATTATGCGCCGCAGGCACATAAAGCTGAATAATTTGCGTGCCGTTGCGGACAGAAATGCTGTTCAGCCTTTATTCAATATCACGCAGTAACTGATTAAGACCGGTTTTGCTTAATGTCTTCGCATCAACCTGCTTAACAATCACGGCGCAGTATAAACTGTAAGTGCCGTCTTTTGATGGTAGGTTGCCCGATACCACAACCGAGCCTTTAGGAATGCGGCCATAACTAATTTCACCGGTTTCGCGGTTAAATATTTTAGTACTTTGACCAATGTAGACGCCCATTGAAATAACTGAGCCTTCTTCAACGATTACGCCTTCAACGACTTCTGAACGAGCGCCGATAAAACAGTTGTCTTCGATGATAGTCGGTGCTGCCTGTAATGGCTCTAATACACCACCGATACCTACGCCACCGGAAAGGTGAACGTTTTTACCGATTTGCGCACATGATCCAACTGTTGCCCAGGTGTCAACCATCGTGCCGCTATCAACATAAGCGCCGATGTTTACATACGATGGCATCAGTACAACATTGGGTGCAATGTAAGAACCTTTACGTGCGGTTGCGGGTGGCACAACGCGTACGCCGGATTCGCGAAAATCTTTAGTGTTGTAATCTGCGAATTTAGACTCCACTTTATCGTAATAATTAGTAAAACCGCCTTTAATAAAGTCGTTGTCATTAATACGAAATGAAAGTAACACGGCTTTTTTCAACCATTCGTTTACTACCCAGTCACCACTGGATTTATCGGCAACGCGAGCTGCGCCTGAGTCGAGCATATTAATGCATTCTTCAACGGCTTCGCGTACATGGGTTTCAACGTTGCGCGGGGTAATGTCGGCGCGGCGTTCGAAGGCTTCTTCGATCGTGTTTTGTAAATCGCTCATTCTGATCTCCAGATAAATTTAGCGTGATTCTAAAAAGTGTTTAATACGGTGCGCAGCTTCAGTGGTTTCTTCAGGGGTTGCCACTAATGCCATGCGAATATGGTTCTTACCCGGGTTGGTGTTATTAATGTTGCGGGATAAGTATTGCCCGGGTAGTACGGTAATGTTTTGTTCTGCAAATAATTGACGGGCAAAATCCGTGTCGAGCATTTCGGTTTGTGGCCATAAATAAAAGCCCGCATCCGGTAGTTTAACATTCATAACCGGGGAAAGTATTTGCAGAACGGTGTTAAATTTTTCACGGTAAATTTCACGGCTCTTAATCACATGCTGTTCGTCATTCCATGCGCAGATGCTGGCGTATTGATGATGGCCGGACATGGCGCTGCCGTGATAAGTTCGATACTTTAAAAAGGCCTGCATTATATCTGCATCGCCGGCGACAAAGCCTGAGCGCAATCCCGGCAGGTTCGAGCGTTTTGATAAACTATGAAATACTACACAACGCTTATAATCGGTATTGCCTATTTCAGCCGCCGCTTCTAATAATCCGCAGGGGCGGTTTGCATCATCAAAATAAATTTCGGAATAGCATTCGTCCGAGGCAATAATAAAATCAAACTCGTCCGCTTTGTTAATCAGCCACTGCATTTGCGATTTTGAAATTACCGCACCGCTGGGGTTACCCGGGCTGCAAATGTAAATGAGCTGACAGTTTTGCCAGGTGGTATCGTCAATGGATTCAAAGTCGGGGAGATAGTTTGTGTCAGCGGTGGTGTTATAAAAGCAGGGCTTGGCACCGGCTAGAATAGCAGCGCCTTCATAAATCTGGTAAAACGGGTTGGGCATTAATACCAGTGCCTGTGGTTTACGCTGAACCATTGCCTGCGCAAAGGCGAACAGGGCTTCGCGGGTACCGTTTACCGGCAGGATGTTTTTTTCGATATCCAGACTCGTTGCAGGCAGAGTAAAACGCCGGGTTAACCAGTTAGCAATTGACTGGCGTAATTCGGGAATGCCTTTGGTGAGCGGGTAATTAGCGATTTTAGGCAGCATTTTAACCAGTTCTTCCAGCACAAATGCCGGTGGTTCATGCCTTGGCTCTCCAATGGAAAGGGCGATATGGCTCAGGTTCGCATTCGGCGTAATGCCGGCTTTGAGTTTGGCCAGTTTTTCAAATGGGTAAGGATGGAGTCGATTGAGATCTGGGTTCATGTAAAATACAGGTCTTGAATAAATATTAGAGTCGTTTAAGGCGGCTTATTATACGCAAATATGGGGGCAAAGTGGTGCTTTTATCAATACATCATGTCAGTCTGGTGGTGAAGAATACGCAATTGGCAGTTGATTTTTATCATCGGGTGCTGGGGCTGGAAGTGTGTAATGACCGTCCTGACCTTGGTTTTGGCGGAGCATGGCTGCAAATTGGGGAGCAGCAAATTCATTTACTGGAGGTGGAAAACCCCGATCCGGTAGATGGGCGGCCCGAACACGGCGGGCGTGATCGCCATCTGGCGATGTCTGTGGATAATCTGGATGAGATTGAAAGCCAGCTAAAAAGCCAGGGAATTGTGGTTTCCCGTTCGCGCTCTGGCAGAGCTGCGTTATTTTGCCGTGACCCGGATGGTAACGGCGTTGAGTTGATTCAGGTTTGATAATAATGAAAAAAAGACAGGGCAAATGCACGCCAATAGCAGCAAATAAATATAATAATCAGCAGCAGAAGTCATTAATGTAGCTATTGTTTTAGCCGCGTGCATTCACTGATATTTGTATTTTTCGCGTGGTTTTTTAATGTGAGTAATCTATGGCCAATAATTTCTGGCAAACCAAAAAACTTGAGCAAATGACTGATAACGAGTGGGAGTCACTTTGTGATCACTGTGCACGTTGCTGCCTGCTTAAACTTGAAGACGAAGACACCGCCGAGTTGTTCTTCACAAACGTCAGCTGTCATTTGCTGGATATTGAAAAGTGCAGTTGTAAAGATTATACAAATCGAAAATTTCTTGTGCCTGAATGCTTGCGGATTCAGAAAATGGCGTTATCCGAATATCAATGGTTGCCATCGAGCTGTGCTTATCGGTTAATTGCCGAGGGTAAAGATCTTCCCGGATGGCATCCGTTAATATCCGGCAACCCGCAATCGGTGCAACAGGCAGGTGTTACGGTGGATGGTTTTGCGGTGTCGGAAGATTATATTCATCCGCAGCAATTAGAGGATCATATTATTGAATTGTCATGAAGTCATAACGTCTTATTCATAACGTCTTAT
>CAZHEA010000002.1:87256-96409 GCA_964531165.1 uncultured Thiotrichaceae bacterium | reverse complement strand
TCATAACGTCTTATTCATAACGTCTTATAATGTATGGATATGCAATAAATAGTTATAACAGTTTGATCGTCAATAATTTTGTTGTATCTTCTCTGTACGACTACAGGAAATCTAATGACTCAAGAAAGCTCACCTAACACAATTTATTTAAAAGATTACAGTCAGCCACAATACTGGATTGATTCGGTAAATCTGCATTTTGAACTCGGCGAAGAACAAACCCGGGTGGTGTCAGAGATGGAAGTGCGGCGTAATCATAGTGTTGATGGAGCGCATATTCTTGAGCTGGATGGAGAAGATCTCATTTTGGGTTTGATTCGTGTTAATGATATCGCGCTCAGTGATGGCGAGTTCAGTGTCACCAATGAAGGCTTATGGATTGCGGATGTACCCGAGCAATTTACCCTGCAAATCGAAACTTTTATTAAGCCACAGCTGAATACGTCACTAGAAGGACTGTATAAATCATCGGGGAATTTCTGTACTCAGTGCGAAGCACAGGGTTTTCGTAAAATCACCTATTATCTGGATCGGCCTGATGTGATGGCAAAATTCACCACTACCATTGAAGCCGATAAAACGCTTTATCCAGTATTACTCTCGAATGGTAATCCGGTTGATGAGAATGATCTTGATAATGGTCGTCACAGTGTGACCTGGGAAGATCCGTTCAAAAAACCCTGTTATTTATTTGCTCTGGTAGCAGGTGATTTAGAATGCATAAAAGATACATTCATTACCACCAGTCAACGTGAAATCGATTGCCGGATTTATGTGCAGGCACACAATGTTGATAAGTGTGATCATGCCATGCGTTCATTAAAAAAATCTATGAGATGGGATGAAGATACCTTTGGCCGGGAATATGATTTAGATATTTATATGATCGTAGCGGTGGATGATTTTAATATGGGGGCGATGGAAAACAAGGGGTTAAATGTATTTAACTCCAAGTATGTTTTAGCCCGACCAGATACCGCAACCGATACTGACTTCATTAATATTGAAGCGGTCATTGGCCATGAATATTTTCATAACTGGAGTGGTAACCGTGTTACCTGCCGCGACTGGTTTCAGCTGACTCTCAAAGAGGGTTTAACGGTTTTTCGTGATCAGCAATTTACTTCCGATATGAATTCCGCCTCGGTAAAACGAATTGATGATGTGAATGTGTTACGCACGCGTCAGTTTGCCGAAGATGCGGGTCCGATGTCGCATCCGATTCAGCCCGCATCCTATGTTGAAATTAATAATTTCTATACGGTTACCGTGTATAACAAGGGCGCAGAAGTGATTCGGATGATTCATACCCTGCTAGGCAAACAAAAGTTTCGTCAGGGTATGGATCTGTATTTTGAACGTCATGATGGAGAAGCGGCGACGACAGAAGACTTTATTAATGCCATGGAAGATGCCAGTAAAGTCGATCTGCTGCAGTTTCGACGCTGGTATAGTCAGGCGGGTACACCGCAACTGGATATTAAGACTGATTATAATGACGCGCAAAAGAGTTTAAGCCTGCTGATAAAACAATCATCAGATATTGCATCTAATCAGCCATTTCACATTCCTTTAAGTGTCAGTTTGATTGCCGCGGATGGGCATGAGGTTTCGTCGGCAGCTAAAATAACCGATATTAAGCAGACCGAGCAGGTCATAACATTTGAAAATGTAGAAGCGGATACGGCGGTTTCAGTACTGCGAAATTATTCTGCACCGGTGAAATTAAATTTTGAATTAAGCAACCAACAACTGGCTTTTCTGGTGGCAAATGACAGCGACGAGTTTAATCGCTGGAACTGTGCACAGCAGTTAGGTCTGAATATTATGCAGGCATTAATTGCTGATTATCAGCAGAAAAAAACCTTAATACTGGATGCTTTTTTTATCCGTACCTTCAAACAGGTGCTAACAGATACAACACTGGATAAAGCACTGGCTGCGCGCATTATAACCTTGCCTAGCGAAGATTATCTGGGACAAAACATGCCGGTTATAGATGTTGATGCGATTTACCATGTGCGTGAGTTTTGTAAGCAAACGCTGGCATTTGAGTTAATGGACGATTTTGTAAGTGTTTATAAAAGCGGCGAAGATAGTGAATACTTATTAACTCCGCAGGCTATGGGTCAACGCAGTTTAAAAAATATCTGTCTGGCGTACATGATGTGCAGTCAAACCGGAACAGCCAGAAAAGTGGCGATAGAAATGGCGCAGCGACAGTATAAGAATGCCAGCAATATGACAGATCAGATATCTGCCTTAAGGTGTTTGGCTCATTATACACACGATGAAGGCCAGCAGGCGTTAGAGCAGTTCTATCAGCAGTGGAGTGATGATTCACTGGTGATAGACAAATGGTTTATTGTGCAGGCCATGGCAACGGGAACCCAGGCATTTCAGTCAATACAGAATCTGCTTAACCATGAATCTTTTGATCTAAATGTGCCCAATCGGGTGCGCTCATTGATTGGTTCTTTTACGCAGGCGAATGCGGTGGAATTTCATAGTTTATCCGGGCAGGGCTATCAGTTTCTAGCCGATGCTGTGATTCAACTGAATAAAACAAATCCGCAAATTGCTGCACGTCTACTGTTACCATTAATTCAGTGGAAAAAGTACGATGCGAATCGACAGTTAATGATGAAAGTTCAGCTGCAGCGTATTTCCGATACACCAGAGCTGGCAAAAGACTTATTTGAAATTACGGCAAAAGGTTTACAGGCATAACGTCTTTGCTGATAAATTTCATTATTTGTGTACGCTATTAACGGCTAGTCAGTGTTTTCTTTGATGCTCATTAATAAAGCTTTCACAAGAAAAACGTACTATTTCTTCAGACTGACCTATCCCAACAGGCAGTTGTTGAAGGCGGTTTTTAATCCAACTTGTTTTCATGCAAAATTTTAAAATTGTGCTATTCTTTTTCTAATAAGGGCATGGGTGTTGTCGCCTTTAAACAAATATAACTATAAAAATAAATAATAAAAATTATGATAAATTCCAGTAGTCCATTTACGGGTGGCGAAAATAGTACTGGATTAGGGGATAAACCATTGAGTCACTCTATTCAAGAGCAAGCCCCGGTCGTGCTAATTGCTGATGACGACCCGGCTATTCGTTTAGTTCTCCGCTATACCATGGAACAAAGCGGTTACCATGTCATTGAAGTTGAAAATGGCCAGGAAGCGCTGCAATCAGTAATAGATCACTCCCCCGATTTGATTTTAATGGATGCTGTCATGCCTGTAATGGATGGTTTTTGTGCAACTGAAGCCATTAAAAAAATTATAGAGTGTCAGGCAACGCCGATACTTATGGCAACATCCCTCGATGATGATCAATCTATTGCCAGAGCCTTTGAAGTTGGCGCCAGCGATTACATTACCAAGCCTTTTAACTGGTCAGTGCTAAAGCACCGTACTGCTCGCATGATAAGTGCAGCCAAAGCGGAAAAAGAGATTCGTCATCTGGCTTATCACGATGTGCTGACCGGTCTGCCAAATCGTATGCTGTTTATGGATCGTATCGATCAGGCTATATCACGAGCGCAGCGTGAAGACTCAAAGTTTGGACTGTTATTTCTTGATATTGATCACTTTAAAGTCATCAATGATTCAATGGGCCATGCAGCAGGTGATGAGTTGCTCAATATCGTATCGCAGCGCTTAACCAGTGTACTGCGAAAAACGGATACGGTTGCACGTTTGGGTGGCGATGAATTCACCATTATTATTGAAGCGTTAGATCAGGAAAAGTCTGTCGCCGCAGTTGCTAAGAATATATTGACCGCACTAGAACAGCCGGTTGAAATCAATCAAAAAAATGTTCATATCGGCGGCAGTATTGGTATTTCACTGTACCCACAGGACGGTGACGATTTTGGTACCTTACTTAAGAATGCAGACATAGCGATGTATCGAGCTAAAGAACTGGGGCGGCAAACTTTTCAGTTTTATGTACATGAAATGAGTTTAAAAGCGATGCAGCGGCTGGACCTGGAAAATCAGATTCGCAGTGCATTAAAAAATGAAGAGTTCGTGGTTTATTATCAACCAAAGGTCGATTTAGTTTCAGGGCAGTGCAGGGGAATGGAAGCGCTAGTGCGCTGGCAGCATCCACAGAGAGGCCTGCTTGCACCGTTGGAATTTATCCCGCTGGCGGAAGAAACTGGCTTAATTATTGAGCTGGATGAATGGGTAATGGCTAATGCCTGCCAGCAATTTAAAAAATGGCAAGTGGCGGGTTACCCAGTTAATCAATTGTCTATCAATATATCTGCAAGACACTTTAAAGAAGGAAACTTACTGAGTTTTTGTAGAAAAAATATTGTCCGTATTGAGCTGTCTCCAGAATTTATCGAAATAGAGCTGACAGAAAGTGCATTGATGGATAACCATGATAGTGCGAAAAAAATATTAGATGAGATTCATGAAATGGGTGTTCATATTGCACTCGATGATTTTGGTACCGGCTATGCTTCAATGGCATATCTAAAAGAGTTTCCGTTCGATACGGTAAAGCTCGATCGTTCTTTTATAAAAGATTTACCCGATGATAAGGAAAGTGCTGCAATAGTAAATGCGATGATTCAGCTGGCTAAAGCGCTGGATTTAAACGTAGTTGCTGAAGGTATAGAAACCGATATGCAAAAGCGTTTTCTACGTGAGCATGACTGTATGTACGGGCAGGGGTATTTGTGGTCTGAGCCGGTCTGTGCTGAAAAATTTGAGCAGAAAATTTTAGTCGGTTGATACTGTGAACTTTATCCTGTGTTTACAGAAATGACGTAGTTTTTTAAGTTGGCGAGAAAACACCGGCACGAAACTAAAAATGATTAACGCTTTACTTTGCGCTTCTTTTTTCGCTTTATTTCGTAAATAATTACACCGATAATACTCATTGCAGACAATATGGCAATGGATGAAATGACAATAACTTTAGTGTCGTATTTTTTTGCCTTTACCAACTCTTTAGACTGTTCTTTTTGAGCTGACTTGGGTTTTTTCTTTGGCGCATTCGAATGTTTTTTAAGTGTGTCGGTTTCAATTTTATTAGTTAAGCTGTCATAGACTGACATATCCATACCGCTGCTTTTTAACTCTTTTTGCATTTGTTTATAAGCCGCTTTAGCTTCGTCTTCACGGCCAGCCTTTTCCAGCTGATCGATATTGCTCCAGTGTAAGTACCAGTAATAGCTGTCATTGTCGCCGTTGCCGCCAAGTGCTATCTCTTTTTTAGTGGCCTGTATTTTTAAATCTTCTGACAGGCCGGGTTTCATAGTACTGAAAATGGCCGCACTGAGTTTGTTGCGGGTACTATGATTGAGTGAAATGGCTTTTTTATATGCAGTATTTTTACTATTAATATAACTTTTTGTGAGCTGAGTGTTATTGCTTTGATTATAAAAAGATGCCATATTTTTATAATGCAAACCGCGAATAAACCAGAAAACAGCTTGTTCAGAGTGCTGGTTTTGCAACTTAGCTAACTGTTTGTCGATATTTAATAGTTCAGTTTTCTGTTGGGCCAGAGGTAGTGAGATATCTTCGCTATGATATTGGGTAATGCGGTTGGCCATGTGCATATCGATAGTTGGCTGAACCTGAAATTGCTCTACAAACTGGCTTTCAGCCTGGCACACGGAAGCACCGCTGATGAACAAAATCAGTGATACTAATATTGTTTTATATGATTTAATAATTAACATTGGCATGTAAGTGATCTGCTTTGTCAAATGCATCCGGTATACCGTTTTTAGGTTCTATATCCTGCTTAAATTCGCGGGTTGTCATCGGCCTGCCATTGGTTTCTATCTGCCAGTAGGCATTAATATGAGATTTGTTTTTCTGCAGTGCATTCCATAAAATCCAGTAACCAATAGCGGATTGTCGTGAGTTTGACGGGGCCATAATAATCAAGTCTACGGCTCCGCCACGCTGATGTATGCCATTTACCGCATTACTATACCATTCATTACGTTCCGGGTTGCGCCAGCCACTGGTGACCCAGAGTTTATTGTCAGGAATTTCCAGGGGTTTATTATTCAAATCAACAAATGTCTTTGCGGATTTTAAGCTATGTAGGCTGTCCGTATAGGCGTCACTTATTTTACGTGCTAATTCCAGCATGCCATCATTAATAATTAATTTATAGCGACTTTCAGTGAGCGGGTTGCCAGCCAGTTTTTCAGGTTTTCTGGGGATGCTGCTAATTTCGTTTCTTCTGGGAACAGGGATGGCTCCATTTTTACCGCGTCCGTAACGTTTGATATCAAAGTGATTGATATATTCCTGACGAATCATATCGATTCTGTCCATACTGAGATTAGCTTTGTGAGTTTCAATTACCTTATCGTCTTCAATAATACTTGCAATGACATCATAGGAGAATTTCGGATTGTATTTTTTCTCGTCAATATTGCGTGTGCCACCACCATATTTTCGTCGAGTACCTTTCGGGCCCTTGCCTTTTTTATATATTTTAGGCTGATGGGGGAATGGTGCCGGTCTGAATATTAATTGCTGGCGGTTTTTTGTGTGGCTGCTTAGTGGTTCAGATTTCCACAGATAACCTGAATTTAACATACGTCCACGGCCCTTAAATTTGGATAATTGTTTTATTTTTCCGTGTTGTTTGTCGAGTACTTTAATGTTCCATTGAATGGACTGAGTGGTATGTAGTTTTTTGGTTAACTTAATAACGAAGGGCGTTTGCTGGCCAATGGTGCTTTGTTTGGCGGAGTGTTTTATACCTTGAGGAAGAAATTCACCGGCTTTGATTATAATAAATGACTGTACGCTGTTGCTTTGTGGATTAGCAGAGCTAATAACTGACAGATGTTTTGATGAAATTTCCGCCTGAGCAGGAGTAATGCACAGGGGATTAAAAAAAACGAATGCGAATAAAGCTAAAAATGAGAGTGTGTGCGTAAAGGTTGAGCCCTGCATTTTCCTTCTCTTAAATGGTGGGTTTATGAGATATAGCTCAGTCGCCGGGCTTTTTCAAGTTGCCAGCCCGATAACATGTTATTAGTGTGTAATATCACAAGGCGTGTTTGATGCCAGGTCGCATTGCAGATAAACAGAACCAGTGACATTACTGGAGCCATACTGGTTGTTTGAATACAGTGTGTAGGTGCGGTTGTTATATCTGACGCACACCGTCCATTCATCCAGTTGCTGATCGGCGAAGGGAATATAGGTATAATTTTCGTTGAGGGCTTTTAAATTAAATTTACCCTGCTGGTTGGTGGAGGTGGTTTTATTGGGATGCAGACAATACTTATCACCGGCTTTAATGCTCAGCAAAACGTTGGCGTTTGCAATGGCTTCGCCGTTGAATCTCAATTGGCCGTCAAAATACGGGCTAACACTGCGGCTGTGTGACGAAACACTGCAGCCGTTTAATAATATAATGCCACAACCAAAGAGTATAAAAACCGTTTTACCGAGCATGCCTGGCCCCATTTTAATAGATAGCATCAGTGTTCAGCTGGGCTTAATGCTAAAACTCATATAACCCCAGATAAAAGAGATAATACCGATAATTAAACCGTATAAATCATAATAGCGAAATGAGAATTTTTTTGTCGTTGTTAGTTTTTCTTCGGCAACGCCAAACGCCGGAAGTATTTTTTCCGGAATCCAGGCGCTGCTATTCTTATTGATAGAAACTTTGTTCCAGCGCAGACCGTTAACGGTTCTGGTTTGTTGATAAATGAATATTTCACCGGCGGGTAAGACGCTCATGAGTTTGGCGTCTTTATGCGGCGCTTGTCTTAATGGTGTTTTGTCTCTTAACACTTCTACAAATAAATGGCTGGATTCATACAGGGGTTCATGCCAGCGCTTTTTAAAAGGTAAATCGTTGTAATGATTAAAGCTGGCAAATAATAACAGACCCAGTCCGGCGCCAAAAAATCCGCTGAGAATGCGTAGCATGGTGCGTGAAATAAAATCAATGCGTAGCAGGTAATAAGTAAAGCCGAATAATGTAATGGTCTGCAATACGATAATCAGTGGGTAGTCTGACGGGATATTAGTGGTTTCCTGAAACCAGCTAAATGAAGCCCCCGAGTCGGCCAGCAAAAAGCGCCAGTAGTATTGATACACAAAAAACATCGCAAACAGAGTCATGGCGACGTAGGTGATCAGCTCCAGTTTTTGACTCTTTAATAGCGGCATAATTGAGTCGGGGGTAATATTTGCAATCAAATTGCTGTGATTTTTCCAGTCACAGCTGTACAGGGTTATGCCTTTGCGTTTACCAATGAGATTTAAAATCTCAGCCAGTTCATCCTGTTTGAATTTTTCAGTGCTGATGCGAGCAGAGGTTGAATGGGTAATCAGTATCTGACTGGCTTCTGCACTGTGTTCAACTTTGGCGGCAACATTGACTACATCACCGAAAATATCATCGTATTCAACAATGCCCTGGCCGGTGTGAATGCCAATGCGGGTGCGCAGGCTGAAGTATTTATCTTTTTTACGTTCTGCTTCCAGTTGCTGCTGTATTGCAATACCCGCCAGCACTGCATTTTCAGGTTTACTGAATGAGGCCATAATGGCATCGCCAAGGGTCTTAATGATTTTACCCTTGAATTTGCGAATCACCGGAAACAGTAAACGGTTGTGCCGATCGAGTAACATGCGCGCATCCACATCGCCGCGCCGCTCCCAGTGGCGGGTGGAATGTTCGATGTCTGAAAATAATATAGTGACCTGCTTTCGAGACTTTTTAATAGCTTCGATGGTACTTTTATCTGTTAACATTGTATTTAATTACAACTCTCAAACTTAAGGATCTGACAATGTCACGGTTACAAAGTCTTTTATTGTTATGCTTACTGACAGGACTTTTTGCATGCTCTACGACAGCTAAAGGTCCGATCACAAAGAATGAATATAAAGTGCAAGTGGGCGGTTGGCAAGATATGGATGAATATAATCACCTGAGAAAGCATGCGGTAGAGCAATCTGACCGTGAGGAAGAGGGCCCTGTTGACTGTAATGTGGTGGATT
Organism: uncultured Thiotrichaceae bacterium; assembly: GCA_964531165.1. Lineage (GTDB taxonomy): Bacteria > Pseudomonadota > Gammaproteobacteria > SZUA-229 > SZUA-229 > SZUA-229. The sequence continues at coordinate 87,386 of CAZHEA010000002.1, read as the reverse complement.
GTCCGGAAATGATTCGCCGTGATGGCACTGAATAATGTCCAGAACTAATGTCCAGACCAGAAAAATGTGACCAGAAAAATCAACCCGATAAATGTGACCCGATAAATGTGACCAGATAAATGTGACCAGA
>CAZHEA010000002.1:34413-87156 GCA_964531165.1 uncultured Thiotrichaceae bacterium | reverse complement strand
AGGTGTTATCGTTATCCCCCCATGCAAAGTCTTGCAAAAGGGGACAAACCTGACTTAAGCCTTACCCTGTAGCTGTAACAGAATTTCTTCATTTTCCAGCGTCGAGGTATCCGAGGTAATTTCCTCACCCCGCGCAATATTACGCAGTAAGCGTCGCATGATTTTGCCCGAACGGGTTTTTGGCAGGTTATCCGAAAAGCGAATCTGGTCCGGTTTGGCAATGGCGCCAATCTGCTCGCCGACCCAGGCGCGCAGTTCCTGAGTGAATTTTTCGTCGATACCGCCTTCAGGGCGTTCACCTTTTAGCACCACATAGGCGAATATAGCTTCGCCTTTAATCTCGTGGGGATAGCCCACTACGGCGGCTTCAGCAACGCCTTTATGGGCAACTAGTGCCGATTCAACTTCCATCGTACCTAATCGATGCCCGGATACATTCAGTACGTCATCAATGCGCCCCATAATCCAGAAATAGCCATCCTTGTCTTTGCGGGCCGAGTCGCCAGCCAGATAATATTTGCCATCGAATTTTGGCCAATAGGTATCAATATAGCGTTGATCGTCATTCCAGACTGTGCGTAGCTGAGACGGGAAGGGTTTTTTAATAACCAGATATCCACCCTTGTTAGCCTGAGTAATGCTGTTACCGTCTTCGTCCACCACATCCGCGTCTATACCCGGCAATGCCAGTGTACAGGAGCCGGGCTTGGCAGCGACCACACCGGGTAGCGGCGCGATCATATTGGCACCGGTTTCGGTTTGCCACCAGGTGTCAACAATCGGGCATTTCTCTTTGCCAATGACTTGGTGATACCAGATCCAGGCTTCCGGGTTAATCGGTTCACCGACGGTGCCTAACAGGCGAATTGATGACAGGTCGTATTTATTCGGATAATCATCTCCTTGCTTCATCAGTGCGCGAATCGCTGTGGGTGCAGTGTAGAAAATAGTCACTTTATGATCTTCAATAATTTTCCAGAAACGTCCCGCATCGGGAATCGTCGGCGCGCCTTCATACATCACAATGGTGCTGCCCGCAGCCAGAGGCCCATATGCGACATAGGTGTGACCGGTGATCCAGCCCACATCGGCAGTACACCAAAAAATATCTTGATCGTTTAAATCAAACACCCACTTGTTAGTCATCACTGAACCGAGCAAATAACCGGCGCTAGAATGTTGAACGCCTTTGGGCTTGCCAGTGGAGCCAGAGGTGTAGAGCAAAAACAGCGGATGCTCTGCACCTACCCACTCGGGTTCACAATCGGTGCTTTGATCTTTTACCGCATCGTGCCACCAGACATCACGCCCAGCTTGCATGGTGATATCGTGTTTTGTACGTTGTAAAACAATCACTGATTCAATCGTCGGGCAACCGCCTTCAAGGGCTTTGTCCGCCGCCGTTTTTAATTTCACAATCTTGCCGCCACGGGTGCCACCATCAGCGGTAATCAGCATTTTTGCACCGGCATCGTTAATGCGGTCGCGCAGCGATTCGGCAGAAAAACCACCGAACACGACTGAGTGAATAGCCCCAATTCGAGCACAGCCCTGCATCGCAATTACCGCTTCCGGGGTCATTGGCATATAGATCACCACCCGATCACCGGATTTAATGCCTCTGGCTTTAAGGGCATTAGCAAACTGATTCACTTCATTGCTGAGTTGCTGATAGGTGATGTGGCGGGTATCGCCTTTTTCACCTTCAAAAATAATCGCGGTTTTATCGGCTTTGTCGGCAAGGTGGCGGTCGATGCAATTGTAGGTAACGTTTAACTTGCCATCGGCAAACCATTTGAAATGCGGTGCGTTGCTGTCGTCCAGCGTTTCGGTAAAGGGCGTATGCCAGTCGAGCATGCTGCGGGCCTGCTCAGCCCAGAAACCTTCGTAGTCATCTGCAGCGGCCTTGTACAGGGCGTCAAACTTAGCCTGATTAATCACCGCATTTTGTGCGAATTGTGCAGAGGGTGGAAACTGGCGTTCTTCGATAAGAACGGAATCTATGTTGTTGTCAGACATGCTGGCTCCATTTCATTTTGTGCTTTTATACTATATTGGAAGGATACCTTAGAAAATGCCGCAAATGAAGGTGTAGTTAAAAAGCCGCTGAGCGCGTACCGATTTATGATGCAGGTTGATCCAGGAGACAGCGAATTCTTTTTAATAACGTAATCGCCTGATACGGTTTGCTAATTAAATCGACATGCAGATTATGATTGCCGGTATTTAAATGGCGTTCATCGGAAAATCCACTGGCGAGCTGGATTTTCATTTGCGGATATTTCTTCTGCACGATAGAGGCAAGCTGATAACCATCGGTTTCTGGCATAATGATGTCAGACAGCATCAGATCGATGGTTTCAGTTTTAAGTAATTCTAACGCCCGGTTAGCATTTTCAGCGCAGATGATTTTGTACCCCTGCGGAATTAAAATGTCACAGATTAAATCGAGCATCGCCGGTTCATCATCAACCACCAGTATTGATTCCTTGCCTTTATAATCAGCAGCCGGTTTTGTTTCATCGGCATGTTGGCTTGGTTTACTTGCAGAGTGAGCAGGAAAATACAGCACAAACTCTGTGCCCTGATCGGGCTCGGAGTAAACCTGAATGGTTCCGCCGCTACGCTCAACAAAACCATACACCTGCGCCAGTCCGAGGCCGGTGCCTTTTTCGCCTTTGGTGGTAAAAAAGGGTTCGAATATTTTATCTCTGGTGGCTACATCCATGCCGCAGCCTGTATCAGTAATACTTAGCCGCACATAGTTTCCGGGCTTGAGCTTTAATATATTATTATCTATTTCAGAAATAGTCAGATTATCCGTTTTTATTGTTAACTGGCCGCTGTTATCAATGGCGTGCATGGCATTAATGCATAAATTGACAATTGCATCTTCAAGGTCGCCGGCATCCAGATAAGAAAAGTTTAAATTGTCATTTAAATCCAAGTGTAATGTAATGCGAGCCGTGATCACTTTTTCAAGCATGTCACGTTCTTCCAGCAAAAGTTTGTTGATGTTGAGTGAGTCAGCATTGGTTTTTTTATGGCTGGAAAAAGACAGTAACTTTTTAGTTAGCTTCGCTCCGCGTTCACCGGCATGTAAAATTTTACGGGCAAAACCGGCCAGTTTTGGTTGTTCGGCGAGCTGTGATTCAAGTATATCTGCATAACCCATAACAACGCCCAGCATATTATTATAATCGTGGGCAACACCGCCAGTGAGCTTGCCTAACGCATCCATTTTCTGGCTTCTACGTAGTTGCAGTTCCTGATTTTTGTGATCACTTATATCAATAGATATACCGCAGATAGCATAGATGTTTTTTTTGTCATCAAACAATGGGAATTTGATTGATAAATAATTATGTAAGTGATCATTCAGCTGTATATCTTCTTCATATTGCAGAGCATGGCCAACATCCATAACCTGTGTATCATTAGTTGATATTCTATTTGAAATTTCAGTGTTGAAGATATCATCAAGTGTTTTATCTAATACATTATGGCGTGAAGTGTTATAGAGTATTTCAAATTGCTGATTGATAAAGGTAAAGCGGCCTTCAATATTTCTGATGGAAATAACCGCCGGGTAATTATCCATTACCGCCTGCATGTCGCGGCGACTCCGGTTGGCAATTTCACGTAATTTATATTGTTCGGTAACATCATTAAAAACCAGCACCATGCCGAGAATACTGCCATCCTCATTTTTGATAGGCGCCGCAGAATCTGCAATTTGATATTCGGTTTTATCTTTGGAAATTAACGTCGTGTGATTGCTTAAATAAATAGTTTCGCCACTATCTAATACTTTCTCGACCGGGTTTTTAATGGTTTCGCGGGTGCTGGCATTAATAATCGAAAAAATCTCTTTAACAGACCGGCCTTTGGCCTGATTAAGTGACCAGCCGGTGAGGTTTTCGGCGACCGGGTTCATGCGCGTGACACAGCCTTCTGCATCGGTTGCTATAACCGCATCACCTATGCTATCGAGTGTTAATGAAAGATTTTCTTCGCGCTCTTTAATGGCAATGATCATTGCGTTAAAAATATGTGCCATTTCGGTGATTTCTTTTGTACCTTTTATATCGACTGTTTCCGGGTACTCACCTTCTCGACCCTGCTCCATTAATCCGGATAACTTTTCCAGTGGCCGGGTCAGGTTGCGTAACACAGCGTACATAATAAACAGCAGAACCATCCCGGCAGAGGCAGAAATTATGGTATTGCGAATAAATATTTTATGGCGACTTTCATAAATTAGTTTTTTACTCACACCCAGATTGATATAGCCCAGACTAGCGACGGGGGAGTCTCCTTCTTCTTCAAAAAAAGACTCGGTTAAACTGCCGCCGTTTTGCTGGGTTTGTACCAGTGCAGAAAAATACCAGCCATCATTGGTTTCAGATGCCAGGAAAGGTTCGCTGATGCTGACTACAGGGTAGGGGTGATGAATATGTTCGGGTTCTCGTTGCTTGAGTAGGGGGGTGTGAGAGTCGCGAATAATGCTGGCTTCGGTAATTTGCGGCATATCTATCAGGGTGTTAATCATATCCTGAGCGCCGGAGTTACTGTCGTACAGCAAGGGGGCTATACTATCATTGGCCATGCTTTTGCTGATATGAACACTTTGTAAATAAAGCGAACGATTCATTTCATCAAATGCGGTATGTGAGCTGAAAAAGGCCACCAGCAATGTCAATACGACAATGGTTAATGCGGTTATTCCCAGTGTCAAATGGCGGAAGTTATATCTGCTAAGTTTAAAATAGCTCATCATTAATTTTTAGGGAACACCATTTTGTAGTTGTCTTTCTGCAGGCTCGAAATTTGAATGCCTAAATGCGAAGCGGTGCGCACATTAATAGCGCTGTTCAAATATCGGCTGGGTTCAAAATAAATTTTTTCAGTGGATTTAAGTTTTTTTAATGCGAAGTCTATTAACTGCGGGCCGAGTTTTGTATAGTCGGGAAACAGGGCAAACAGGGTTCCTTGTTGTACGTGATAAGGATTACCACTAAAAATAACTAAATTTTTATCCCAGGATTTTTTCAGCAAATCGGGTAGTAATGGTTTTACCGGCAGAATCGGATCGAAAGGTAACCAAATGGCATCCTCACCAGGGTTAAGTGAATGAATTAAGCTTTTTAATGCCGGCCCGGATGCTTGCATGTCATCAGCCTGAATAGCATTCAATGTTAACTGATTTTTGTTTGCGGCAAGTTGTGCCTGTTTCATTAGCCAACCACTGTTGGTTTCATTATAAATAACATTGACGGTTTTAATATTGGGTTGTAATTTTTTTAATTGTTTAAACAGTTGTTGTGGGTCGGCAGTGAGTGATACGGATGACTGGTTGGCTTTTATTGCCATATGTGCGCCGGTGAGCATAGGGATATCCAGTGAAAGCTGAGTGCTGAATTTCAAGCCTTTTTTTCCCAGCAAAATAACCAGTTGAGTTTTTTCATCACTTAACCATTGTTGAATGTCGGCGGGGTTTTCATTGGCTGAAAACGTCCGAGTTTGAATTTGTGCAGTACTATGCTCGCGCATGCTTTTTATAATTGTGATGTATAGCTGATTGGCGCGTTTGCCGGCTTCCGGGTACAGCACCGCAATGCGTGGATTGCTGATGGCTTGTAGCGGGGAGGTGATTAGAATGAGTAAAAAAGCGGTCTTAATTAAACGCTGTGCTCTATTTGGGTTTAGGGGCACTATTAATGAAAACAGATGTGCTTTGTATAAGTTCGTAATAATAACAAACATCAAAAATAAAATCCGTTTAATAAAAGTTATAACAACCATCGTCATTCCCGAATGCTTATGTCGGGAATCCAGTGGCTGAGTCGAACGACAGACACTAGATTCCAGTTTTCGCAGGAATAACGAGACAAACAGTAAAAGAAACGGTTTGAATTAATTGTGTTTTTTATTTCAGTTATCACTTTGAAAAAGTATTACCTGTAATGATTATGTTTTGTAAAAACTAAAACCTACTCGAAACACCAATATACGCACTGCGCTCTTCTAGCGGATAATCATTGGGTATCGCCGCCGGCCCCGGTTCTCGCGCATCGGTATCAAACAAGTTTCGCACGGCAAACTGCACGCTCACATTACTGAAAATTTTATCGCCAATAATGCTCAGGTTCACCCAGTTATAATCATCAACGGGCTCGCGCGAGTCACCGGCTGCACGGGGTCGGTCCATAATAGCATAAGCATCCAATTGGCTGCTCCAGTGTGGGGTGAGCTTCCAGTTGGCTCCCAGGTTAAGTTGTTTGCGCGGCGCATCGGCAATTTTATCGCCGGTGTCTTTATTTTCTGCATTTTGAAATGCGGTATTACCAAACAGACGAATACTTCGGGATAGCTGCCAGCGCGCTTCCAGTTCAAAACCACTGGCTTTTTGGTCGATGGCATTTTGTGCGGTCAAGGAGCCGCCATTGCCATCGGGCACAAAATCAATTAGTCCGTCAATTTCATAATGAAAAATATTAAACAATACATTTAAGGTGGGGGTGGGTTTGTAGTCAAACGCCAGTTCCAGTGTGTTAATAATTTCTGGATCAAGGTCAGGGTTACCTAATGTAGCTGGATTATTAATCGCATTTAATTCACCAAAGGTAGGTGCACGAAATGCCCGCCCATAAAGTAATTTACTGGTGAGGTCGTGGCGGGTATTCCATACCAGTGACAGGCGTGGATTGGTGGTGGAGCCGACATCACTGTAATCATCAAAGCGTAATCCGGCGGTGAATATCCAGTCTGGGGCAAACTGCCATTCATCTTGCACTGAGAGATACACTACTGTGCGAGATGCACCTAAATGAAAAATACTGGGTGTGCCGGTGACATCAGTTAATGTTCCATCTACCGTTCCTTCTGTACCATCAATGACACCAGGGCCAAAGTTTTGTGTCGCTTCATCCGTTTCTTTTGTGGACTTTATGCCCACATTAAATCGCCATTGATGTGCCAGCATGCCATTATATAAAGTGGTGATATCAAATTTTGTTTCATCACTAATTGCCGTTGGGTTACCGATATAGCCATCGGTAAAACTCACGACACCGGCGGGTGTAATAAAATCAATATTTCCATCACTGCCAATCGGCAATAATGTATTCGGTGGAAAAATCACATACTGTACTGCTGTTTCACTTTGCATATAACTGGCATCAACATTTAAAGCCCAATCGGGCAGCCAGTCTTTTTTATTGTATTCAATGCTAAATAAATATTGGTCGATATCGGTTTTTCCGGCTGGGTCTAAGGCATTAGCAATGCCTGCGCCGACTCCCGTATCTCGTTGATTCCAGCCATTAAACTGAAACTGCCATTCATCTTTTGCCAGAGTGAGGCCGGTGACGATGGATTCATAACGACTTTCAAATATCCCCGGTGCCAATGAAGCGGTGGTTCCTAACGGACTCGCATCAAGTATGCTTTGTAAATCACTATCAATCATGCGAGCAGAATCGCCATCACTTTTATTGACTTCAACACTGGCGGCAATGTGCCAACCCTTATTCACCCCGCCGTATTGTCCCCAAACACTTTGCGTATTAAACGAGCCAGCTCTTACCCCCGCCTGCGCGCCGTCAATATCCGCATCGGTTTTGGTAATAATATTAATTACCCCAGCGAAGGCATCGGCACCATACACGGCTGAACCGGGGCCACGAATAATTTCAATGCGGGCGACATTTTCAATGGGTAAATGTAAGCCGGGGGCAATGCTGCCAGAGAAGGTATCGGGTATACCGTGACCATTTACCAAAACAAGGGTTTGAGGGTTGTTGGCAGTTTGGATACCGCGAAAAGAAAAAAGCGGCTTGCCACGGTTAAAGGTGGATATCCCCATATGCAAACCCGGCACCTGCTCTAAAACCTGCTGCACGGTGGTGGCGCCACTGGCACGAATATCCTCCGCGGTAATCACACTTGCTACTGCCGGTGCTTTAGACACAGGCTTGGGCGTGCCGGTGGCAATGCTGATGAGCTCTTCATCGCCGGAAAGCATGAGGAACAATGCGTTTTCTTCTGAGTCCGCATGAACGGGTAAGCTTAATAGTAGGCCGGTAGCGAGCGTGAAGGCGGTTTGTTTCATATCACTTTCTTTGAATCAATTATTTTCTGTATGAGTGAGTGCAGTTTTGATTTTAGTTAGTGGTTAGTTATAGTGTATAAGTGGTTGTTTTGCTTTGGAGTTGTTTGCGTGCTGTTAGTTTTTTCATTCCCCTTACATTGCTCTTAATCGCCTTTTTCTAAGGGGAGCAATGAGTATTGGCTTTCTGACAGGTTTGACGGGATGATGGTTTAGGTGGCGGGGAGGTTTATCGTTAACTAAGACCTTTCTCTCTCGGGAAAGGCCGCCGCCGGTTTTAAACGGGTATGGGCGCTCTGTTCCCGATGGTGTCAATCATGTGTGTACTGCGTAAAGTGGCGATAAGGTATTTTGCTACCCGCTACAACAGGTCTCCCAACTATCTGCCTGCGCTAGTGCCCAGTCCAGTTTCCAGCCCTCGGGCATGGTATCTGCCTGTAGTAAACTGCCATGGTCGATCCACTGATATAATTCGCTATAGGTTTTTATGGTGGCGCCATCGATTCGGCGCTGAATATGGCAGGCCTTAATGTCTGAGGGCGTGCTCAGCCCCATGCTAGTGACAATTTCCAGTAAACTGTGAATAGTGGTTTTTTGAAAACTGGCAATACGTTCAGCCTTGTTTTTAATATTTAAATGCTTATAACGCGACGGGTCCTGAGTGGCGATACCGGTGGGACAGGTGTTGGCATTGCACTGGCGAGATTGAATACAGCCCAGGGCGAGCATCATACCGCGAGCAGAGTTAACCGTGTCTGCACCCAGCGCTAACATTCTTAATATATGAAAAGCGGAGAATATTTTTCCGGAGGCGACTAACCTGATTTCGTTTCTAAGGCCAATACCGGTCAGGGCGTTATGTACAAACACTAAAGCATCACGTAAAGGTGTGCCAACCGAGTTTGTGAGTTCTACCGGCGCGGCACCGGTGCCACCTTCACCGCCATCGATAGTGATAAAATCCGGCACAATGCCGGTTTGTAACATGGCTTTGCAGATCGATAAAAATTCACCTTTATAACCAATGCATAATTTAAAGCCGACAGGCTTTCCATTGGATAATTCGCGCAGTTGTTGTACAAATTGTAATAAACCTGTCGGCTCAGAAAAGGCCGAGTGGGCGGGTGGCGAAATGACGTCCTTACCCATGGGGACATGTCGAATGTCGGCAATTTCTGGGGTTAATTTAGAGGCGGGTAAAATACCACCGTGACCGGGTTTGGCACCCTGTGATAGTTTTATTTCAATCATTTTAATTTGTGGAGATGAGGCTTTTTCTTTAAACAACCCGGCATCAAACTCGCCGTTTTCAGAACGGCAGGCAAAGTACCCCGTGCCTATTTGCCATACCAGGTCACCGCCACCGGCAATGTGGTAAGGGCTGATGCCGCCTTCACCGGTGTTGTGATAAAAATCGCCAAGTTTTGCGCCATGGCTAAGTGCCTGAATCGCATTTTTACTCAGCGCGCCGTAACTCATCGCTGAAATATTTAACAACGCGGCGTGATACGGCTGAGTGCAAAGCTTACTGCCAAATGTCAGTCGAGGCATTTCTGTCGGCATGGTTTTGGGTGAGAGCGACTGATTAGTCCATTCATATCCCTGTCGATAAACATCAAACAGAGTACCAAAAGGACGGGTGTCGCGCACACCTTTGGCGCGTTGATAAACCAGTGAACGATATTCACGGTTGATAGGAATACCGTCAATATCCGACTCAACAAAGTACTGCTGAATTTCCGGTCGAATGGCTTCAAATAAATATCGGAGTCGGCCAATTACCGGATAGATTCTGGGTATGGTGCTGTGGCGTTGTATAACATCATAGAGTCCGAGAAAAATAACCGGACTAATCACCAGTAATAGCCACCAGATATTTTCAAAAAAGAGTGAGAACAAACTGATTAAAAGAATAAGGCTGACTGATATCAGGAAGAAAAGTTTGCGTACCATTTTAAGGTCTCTTATGGTTAATGTTTATAGCTTAGTACGTTGGGTCGTAGATCAGTTCACTTATACTAGCAGGTAAATCCGCAGGCAAGGACTGTTGCGTAAGTTTGTTATTGTAGGCGGTTGTGGCCACGGCCACCGCAATGCTCATGGATACCTGACGCAATTGACTTAACGGCGGAAAAATATTTCCCTTCGCCAGTTGTTCTGTACTGACCTGTGCAGAAAGAGCATCGGCAGCAGCCAGAAACATTTCATCACTAATATAAGACGCGGCACTGGCAATAACACCAAGGCCCAGTCCGGGGAAAATATATGCATTATTTCCCTGCCCCGGATGAAATGTCCGGCCGTTGTAATGTACCGTTTCTGATGGGCTGCCGGATGCAAATATGGCGCGACCATCTGTCCACTGATATGCCTGTTCGGCCGTGCATTCTGCATGAGAGGTGGGGTTGGATAAGGCGAATATAATTGGTTGTGCATTAATCTTTGCCATCAGTGAAATGGCCTCTTCAGTAAAAGTGCCATGTACACCGGTGGCACCAATTAAAATATTCGGGCGAATGCTTTCAATGGCTTCAATAAAACTAGCGGGTTTATGCTCATGTGCATAGGGCAAACTATGGGTGTTTAAGTGTTTTCGGTTTTTAGTGACTAAACCTTTACGGTCAATAAACCATAAACGCTGGCGTGCCTCTTGTTTCGTTAAGCCTGTTGTACAGAGTGCGGGCACCAGTAAATCCGCCATACCGGTGGCGGCAGAACCGGCACCTAAAAATAGAATTCGGCAATCTTTAAATGCCTGTGCGGATAATTTCAGGGCGCTGTAAATGCCGGATAAAACAACGGCGGCGGTGCCCTGAATATCATCATTAAAGCAGCAGACTTTATGCCGATAAATATTCAGCAATGCATAGGCGTTTGGGGTTAAGAAATCTTCGAACTGAATAACCGCTTTTGGAAAGCAGATCTGTACCGCATTAACAAACTCGTCTACCAGCTGTAAGTATTCATCACCGGTTATGCGCGGTTGTTTCAGGCCAAGGTAAAGCGGGTCGTCAATTAACTGCTGATTATTACTGCCGACATCGAGCATAACCGGCAGGCATTGTTCAGGTGCAATGCCTGCGCCGGCGGTATAGAGCGAGAGCTTTCCAATGGGAATGCCCATGCCGTTTGCACCCAGATCGCCTAAGCCTAAAATACGCTGGCCATCGGTTACTACAATCATGCGAATATCTTTATCCGGCCAGTTTTTTAAAATGTTTTTAATGTTGCCCCGATCGGCCGGTGTGATATAAAAGCCGCGGGGCTCACGAAAAATATGCGCAAATTTCTGACAGGCTTCGCCAACGGTGGGGGTGTAAATAATGGGCATGAGTTCATCGGTATGATCAATTAATAGTCGATAAAATAATCGTTCATTACGTCCCAGTAGGGAGAATAAAAAAATGTAGCGTTCGATGTCAGAGCTTTTGCGTCGCAATGTATTGAGAATTTTACTGATCTGGGTTTGTTGATTGGTAATCGCGGAGGGAAGCAAACCGCTAAGGCCTAAAGCTTGCCGTTCGTGCTGATTAAAGGCAGTGCCTTTATTGAGTCTGGGATTGTGTAAAACGGAAAACCCACAGGGTGAACAATTGTCCGGATTTTTATTCATTATTTTTATTTTCAATTAAGGGGCAGTATTAAATAAATATAGTGCATGGCGGCGCGTTGTGGTGAATTGTTTGCTTTAAATGTTATTGAGCATCCAGTTCTCTTTTGCCCATTGCCATACGTTAGACAGGGTTTCACGACTAAGTTCAGCAGGTGCCTGTTGGCCAAGAAAATTCAGGCATTCAACCAGTAATGCATTATCGGCTTTATCACCAATGCTGTTAGCTCCGGTTTGTTTGCTGAGTTTGTCGCCGTTTTCATGCACCATCAATGGCAGATGTGCATACTGCTGTGATGCGTAACTTAAGCTTGTCTGTAAAAAAATTTGCCGCGGGGTTGAGTCGAGTAAATCTGCACCGCGAACGATATGGCTGATGTTCTGGAATTCATCATCGACTACTACGGCAAGTTGGTAGGCAAATAAACCATCGCGGCGGCGAACAATAAAATCACCGGATTCTGTTTTTAAGTTTTGTGCTTTGTGGCCCAGTATTTCATCATCAAAGCTAAATGTATTTTCTGATGTCTTGATGCGAATTGAATAGTCATCGGCTTTACGGCTGAAAAAAGTATTATTAATGCAGGTGCCGGGGTAAATTAAACCTAATGGCCCTGTCTTTATCTTACCCTTGGCAGCTTTTGCTTTTAAGCTTTTACGGCTACAGGTGCAGGGATAAATAAGGTTTTTATCTTTAAGTGTTTGTAGTGCATCGGCATAAGCCGCTTTGCGTTCGCTTTGATAAAGCACGCGTTCGTCCCACTCAAAACCAAAAGCTTCGAGGCTGCGTAAAATAGAATCTGCCGCGCCTTTTACATTGCGCAACTCGTCCACATCCTCCATGCGTACCAGCCATTGACCGTTATTAGTTCTGGCTTCTAAATAGCTGGCAACGGCTGCGACTAATGAACCTTTGTGTAATGGGCCAGTGGGGGATGGGGCGAAACGGCCTCGGTAGGTGGCGGTAGAGGTTAAAGTCAAAAGCAGAGTGTCCGCAAATGAACGCAAATGAACGCATATAATGTTATATGGCCCTGATTATCTGTGGGTATTGTAGTTAGCGGTTTTCTAGTGCTGTGCACCGCAGGGGCACAAGATAATATTTTGCGTCTATTTGCGTTCATTTGCGGACACCCTGCTTTTATTACGGACACAAAAAAGCCGGGATAGACCCGGCTGATTCAGATAACAGTTATTTACCTTTATTCTGCTTTTCTTTAATCTCATCCAGACTTTTACAATCAATACATTGGGTTGCCGTCGGGCGAGCTTCTAACCGACGGATACCAATTTCAACACCGCAGGTTTCGCAATAGCCGTATTCACCGGTGTCGACTTCATTCATCGACTCGTCAATTTTTTTAATTAACTTGCGTTCGCGGTCACGGGTACGTAGTTCCAGACTGAACTCTTCTTCCTGTGATGCGCGATCTGCCGGGTCAGGAAAGTTAGCGGCATCATCCTTCATGTGGTCAACCGTGCGATCGACCTCTTCCATTAGCTCGTCTTTCCACGCGTTTAATATGCTACGAAAATGTTCAAGTTGTTTTTCATTCATGTATTCTTCGCCCTTTTTTTCTTTATAGGGCTTAAAACCGTGTATGGGTGCCGAATTTGCGGGCATCGATAATCTCCGATTATTTTGTTCTGGTGCGTTGTTACGCACATTTAGTATGCAATAAAAAGTCCGGTTTTTACTGAACCAGATCAATCAAACCCGATAATTTACCGGTATTTACTTTGTTTTGCGAGTGTTAAATTTTGTAAATGTCAGTTAGTTAGATGGTTTTTTGGTAACTGATTGATAATAATAGCTTTATTATTCTACCCGACTGGTGACTTTACCCTGTTTAAATTCGCTGGTAATGGTATCGCCCTTGCGTAGTTGGCGTGCATTATTGACGGTTTCGCCATTAGCGTCACGGGTAATGCTATAGCCTCGAGACAAGGTATTCAGCGGGCTTACCGCTTGCATGGTACGGGATATATTGGCCAGTTGCTGTTGTTTATTTTCAAGATTAAGCCGGGATAAATAAACCAGCCGGCTGTTTAGATCTTCAAGTTGCGCCTTCTGATAATCAATGAACTGATCCGGACGATTACTTATCAGGCTTTGAATAGTATATTTTAAAGTGTGCTTTTTCTTATTGATGATGGCCTTAAATGCGGCCTGTAAACTACCGGTCAAGTCATCCAGTTGTTGGCTTTGTTGCATCAGCTGGCTACTGGGGTGTTGCATTTTCAAGCGGTTCTGTAACCACTGATTCTGTTCATTCAAGCGGTTTAAGTTATTCTGCATCTGTCGAATAAGCTGACGTTGATAGCCCTGGAGCTTATGTAGGTACGTTTGCTGGTTTGGGCTTACCAGTTCGGCGGCGGCTGACGGAGTAGCGGCACGCTGGTCTGCGGTAAAGTCAGCGATGGTAATATCAACCTCATGACCAACACCACTTATAACCGGCACATCGCACAGTACAATGGCGCGGGCGACCTGTTCTTCATTAAAAGCCCACAAATCTTCCAGTGAACCGCCGCCGCGCACCAGCAAAATTACATCGCAGGTTTTACTTTTTGACGCACGATACAGCGCTTTAGCAATTTCCGGTGCAGCTTTTTCGCCCTGTACAGCAACCGGATAAACCTGCACCGGAATGGAAGGAAAGCGGCGTTTTAATACACTTATTACATCGCGAATTGCCGCGCCTGTGCCGGAAGTAATCACTGCTATGCATCTCGGCAGTTGCGGAATCGGTTGCTTAAGTGCTTCATCAAATAGGCCTTCTTCGGCAAGGCGGGCTTTTAGCTCTTCAAATTCTCTGCGCAGTTTGCCATCGCCGGCTTCTTCCATATGCTCGGCGATAAGCTGAAATTCGCCCCGCGCTTCATATAATCCGACTTTTGCACGGATTAAAATTTGCTGACCATTTTTGGGTTTAAAGCGCAAAAGCTGTTTGCGGCCTTTAAACATGGCGCAACGCACCTGAGCTTTGGCGTCTTTAAGGGTGAAGTAAATATGACCGGATGCGGGCTCGGCTAAATTAGAAATTTCACCCTCAATCCACATCAGGGGAAACTGGCTTTCCAGTAATCCGCGAATGGTTTTGTTAAGTTCGGATACGCTGTAAACAGTGCGTTCGGTTTTGGGTGTGGTTAGCATATCGCGGATACTATCAGTTTCATTTGCCGGGGGAAAGGTCGCCGCTTTTTGGTGACCTGTACCTTGTGGTAATACCAGCAAAAACTGACAGTGTAGTGTGCAGGCTCTGTAAAACTCTTGATGGCATCACTGCAGGGGACGAGTGCAAAAAAATGTGACCTTTTAGCGTTTTATAAATGATGGAGAGGTCGCTTTTGAGTTTGCTGCAGACGAATAATTTAGGGGTCGGAGTGAAATTTGAAATTTAGGGGTCGAATTTAGGGGGCGGAGTCAAAATAAACAGGTAGTGAAAAATACTGCATTTTGAACGATATTATTTATTTTGACTCCGACCGCAGTTATCCCGACCCCAGTTATCATCGGCCCCGATTGCGCTTAAGTAGTAGTCTCAGCATAAATCGCAGGCGAAAAAAAACCGGGCTAGCTACAGACCCGGTTTGATTTTTTGCTTGTTTGACCTGATTTTTACAGTCTAGCGAGGACCGGCATTAGCCTGAGACTTAGCTTGAGCCAATGCGATTTCACCTTGACGCTTTGCTTTGTTCGCCAGTTTAAGGGCTTTATCAAAGTCACCACTTTTAGCTGCTTTAGCGGCTTTTTTCAGTATTTTTCCACTGTCACGCCACTCGTAATTAGCTTTTTTAGCGGTTTTAATTGAAGTTTGAGCTGCGGTTACTGCAGTCTTGTAACTTTCCAGCGTTGCCGCTGTAGAGTCTGAAGAGCCTGTTGTAGCACAGCCAGACAGTAGTAATGTCGCCAACGCAATGCCGGCATAGATTTTAGCGTGGTTCATAATGACCTCATGAATGTATTTTTTTATATTATATTTCCGTGTTTTTAAATTTCCTGTCTGATTTTTTAAATCAGAGTGGGGATTGTAACCTACCGAATGCTGGATACAAGTGTATTTTGTCGAACAGAGTTAATAGAATCTTCTTATAAAATGAGGATGAATTATTCAGTGTTTTCTTATATACTTGTCCGATTAACCAGACCAAACAGGAGCCGATATGCGTATAGCCCAGGAAGCACTAACTTTTGATGATGTGCTGCTGATCCCCGCCCACTCCACGGTTCTGCCCAATGATGTTGCACTGGGCACTCAGATCACTCGTGATATTAAACTCAATATTCCCCTGGTATCCGCTGCGATGGATACGGTAACTGAAGCGAAGCTTGCTATTGCTATCGCGCAGGAAGGTGGAATTGGCATATTGCATAAAAATATGTCGATTGAGCTACAGGCCAAAAATGTCATCAAAGTTAAAAAGTATGAATCCGGTGTCATTAGTGATCCCATTACCGTGTCGCCGAATACTACCATTCGTGAAGTTGCTGAGTTAACCCGTAAAAATAAAATTTCCGGTTTACCTGTGTTAGAAGGTAAAGATTTAGTCGGTATTATTACCTCTCGTGATCGTCGCTTTGAAACTGATTTAGATAAACCGGTTTCCAGCGTGATGACGCCAAAAGATAAACTGGTAACGGTGAAAGAAGGTGTCGAGCGCGAAGAAGTTCTGGCGTTATTACATAAACATCGCATTGAAAAAGTGCTGGTAGTCAATGATGATTTTCAGCTGCGCGGCATGATTGCGGTGCGTGATATACAAAAATCTGCTGATTTTCCGATGGCCTGCAAAGACGATTTAGGTCGTTTGCGTGTAGGTGCTGCTGTCGGCACCGGGGTTGACACAGAAGACCGTGTTATCGCGCTTGCCGAAGCGGGTGTTGATGTGATTGTAGTCGATACCGCCCATGGACATTCTCAGGGTGTATTAGATCGCGTTAAGTGGGTAAAACAAAAATTTCCGCAAGTGCAGGTCATTGGCGGCAACATTGCAACTGCTGCAGCGGCGCGGGATTTAGTTAAAGCCGGTGCGGATGCGGTGAAAGTTGGTATTGGCCCCGGCTCTATTTGTACGACTCGTATTGTAGCGGGTGTCGGTGTTCCGCAAACTTCTGCAGTATCCAATGTGGCAAAAGAGTTAGAAGGCACCGGTGTACCGTTGATTGCAGATGGTGGTATTCGCTATTCGGGTGACATTGCAAAAGCCATGGCGGCCGGCGCACATTGCGTTATGCTGGGCGGCTTATTGGCTGGCACGGAAGAGGCGCCGGGCGAAGTTGAATTATTTCAGGGGCGTTCTTATAAGTCTTATCGTGGCATGGGCTCGATTGCGGCGATGGAGCAGGGTTCCAGTGATCGTTACTTTCAGGACAAAGATGCGGGTGCAGAAAAACTAGTACCGGAAGGCATCGAAGGGCGGGTTCCATTTAAAGGGCCAATGACCGCAATTGTGCACCAGCTACTCGGCGGTATTCGTTCCAGCATGGGCTATGTCGGCTGCGCGAATTTAGAAGAAATGCGCACTAAACCTGAGTTTGTAAGAATCTCCGGTGCGGGCATGAAAGAGTCGCATGTGCATGATGTGACGATAACCAAAGAAGCGCCAAACTACCGTACTTAATTTTAACAGCAAAAGCTATCACCACGGAGGACACAGAGGACACAGAGGTTTTTGTTATATGCGCATAGCGCATATAACAATTTAATTTTTTCTCTGTGACCTCCGTGTCCTCTGTGGTAAAAAAAATAATTATGACCACACAAAATATTCACACAGATCGTATCTTAATCCTCGACTTCGGTTCCCAGTACACCCAACTTATCGCCCGTCGCATACGCGAAGCCGGTGTGTATTGTGAGTTGTATGCATGGGATGTCAGTAACGAAGATATTAAAGCATTCAATCCCAAAGGTATTATTTTGTCCGGTGGTCCGGAGTCTGTTACTGAAGGTGATGACTCGCCGATGGCGCCGGGTGTTGTGTTTGAATTAGGTGTACCAGTGCTAGGTATTTGCTACGGTATGCAAACCATGGCCGCACAGTTAGGTGGCAAAGTTGAAAATGCTGATCATCATGAATATGGTTACGCTAAAGTTCGCGCCCGGGGTCATACCACTTTATTAAAAAATATCGAAGATCATGTCACTGAAGAAGGCTACGGCATGTTAGATGTGTGGATGAGTCACGGTGATCGTGTGGTTGAATTGCCGGACGGTTTTAAACTGATGGCTTCAACCGATTCTGCACCAGTTGCAGGAATTGCCAACGAAGAGAAGCAATTCTATGGTGTGCAATTTCACCCAGAAGTCACGCACACTAATCAAGGTCAACGGATTATTGAACGCTTTGCCCATGAAATTTGTGGCTGCGGTAATCTATGGACAGCGGATAATATTGTAGAAGACTCGATTAAAAAAATTAACGAGTTAGTCGGTGGCGATGAGGTTTTACTTGGATTATCCGGCGGTGTAGATTCATCTGTTGTTGCGGCATTATTGCATCGTGCAATTGGTGATCGTTTAACCTGTGTATTTGTTGATAACGGTTTATTGCGTTTTCAGGAAGGCGATCAGGTAATGAAAATGTTTGCCGATCACATGGGTGTGAAAGTCATTCGTGTGGATGCCGAAGAACGTTTTTTAACCGCCTTGAAAGGCAAGACCGACCCGGAAGATAAGCGTAAAATTATCGGCAATTTATTTGTCGATATTTTCGAAGAAGAATCAGCAAAACTAGAAAATGCTAAATGGTTGGCGCAGGGTACGATTTACCCGGACGTAATTGAGTCTGCCGGTTCGAAAACCGGTAAAGCACATTTAATAAAATCACACCATAATGTGGGTGGCCTGCCGGATTACATGAAGTTAAAATTATGTGAACCGCTGCGTGAGTTATTTAAAGATGAAGTGCGTGAAATCGGCGTGGAGTTAGGTTTACCGTATGATATGGTTTATCGTCACCCATTTCCCGGCCCTGGTTTAGGGGTACGTATTTTAGGTGAAGTGAAAAAAGAGTATGCGGATACGTTACGTTTGGCCGATCATATTTTTATTGAGGAATTATATAAACACGATTTATATCACGGTGTTTCGCAGGCGTTTACGGTTTTCTTACCGGTTAAGTCGGTGGGTGTGACTGGAGACGGTCGCCGCTATCAGTGGGTAGTTGCATTGCGTGCTGTTGAAACCATTGATTTTATGACTGCACGTTGGGCGCATTTGCCGTATGATTTTTTAGATTTAGTTTGCCGTAGAATAGTAAATGAAGTGGATGGGATTTCCCGGGTGGTTTACGATATTACAGGTAAGCCGCCTGGCACTATTGAGTGGGAATGATTTGCTCCCCTCTTAGAAAAAGAGAGGTTGGGGGTGATTTAAGTATCGAAGCTAAATCCCCCTTTGTCAAAGGGGGAGGCTGTAAGTGCAATATAATCATGAACACTGGATGCAATACGCACTCCAGCTAGCCCAAAAAGCGGCTGACGAAGATGAAGTGCCTGTCGGTGCAATCATCGTAAAAGACAATCAGCTCATCGCCGAAGGCTGGAACCAGCCAATTCAAAATCACGATCCATCTGCACATGCCGAAATAATGGCGATTCGAAATGCCGGTAAAAATTTAGAAAACTATCGCTTAATCAATACCACAATGTACGTAACGTTAGAGCCTTGCTCAATGTGTGTCGGCGCAATGATTCATGCGCGGGTCGGTACATTGGTTTTCGGTGCCAGTGATTTAAAAACCGGCGCTACCGGTGGTGCGATTAATTTAATTCATGATGATATTCATAATCATAAAATTGAAGTTGTGGGTGGGGTGATGGAAGCTGAATGTAAAGAATTGTTGCAGTTGTTTTTTAAGTTGAAGCGTCAAAAAGCAAAAGACTACCGCAAATGAACGCGAATGCACGCAAATAAAAACAAAAATATATTTATATGTAGTGTGCCGTAGGCACACAAACTAAACCTTTGCGGTAGTCTTTTTCTTCTAACCAGCATACTCTCGAATAATTTTCTGATAATTATTAAACCGCAGCTGCGAAATTTTACCGTCTTTCAGTGCCTGCTGAATCGCACAGTCAGGTTCATGAATATGACTGCAGTTTGAAAATTTACAGTGTCCTATGTATTCATGCAGTTCTATAAAACCATTTAAAATTTCTTCGGCAGAAGTATTCCATAAACCAAAATCACGCACTCCAGGCGAATCAATTAATACACCGCCCCCGGGCAATGAATAAAGAGTGGAACTGGTGGTGGTGTGCGTGCCTTCGCCACTGGCTTCGGATAGTTCGCCTACGCGGATATTTAATTCGGGCATTAGATGGTTGATTAATGAGGATTTTCCTACACCGGAAAGCCCCACAAAAATACTGGTATGATTTTTTAATGAGTTTAGTAATTCATCAAAACCATGGTCGATTACACTGCTGGCATTAATTACCTTGTAACCGATTTTTTCGTAACTGGCTTTAAGGTCGTTTATTTTTTGTTTGTCTTTGTCTTCTAATAAGTCAATTTTGTTAATGAGAATAATGGGTGTGGCGGGCAGGTTTTCTGCGGCAATTAAATAGCGATCAATTAAATAGGGTTTGGGTTCAGGTTGAATGGCAGACACGATAACAATCTGATCAATGTTTGCCGCCATGGGTTTTAGCTTGCCGCCAAAACCTGGCTTTTGCAATAGTGACTGTCTTTCTTTTAAGGCAACAATGACACCCTGATTATTATCAGCTAATGCCGCCTGCCAGATAATTTGGTCGCCACAAACCAGAGCCCCTAAGTTCTGACGGGCAACACAACGGTGTAATTTTTTATCCTCACCTTCAACCAGCAGGGTCTGGCCATAGTTGGTAATAATAGTGCCGGACTGTTCAGTACCTAAACCCTGTTGAGACAGGGAATCGGATTTTTTTTGCTGATTAATAGATGCTTTTTCTCGACGTTTTTGCTGAATATTTTTTATGCGTCGTTGTTGCTGGTCGTTGATGCGTCTTTTAGCCATAATTGATTAGCAGGCAAAAAACACGGGGCAAATTGAAATAAACTGGCCCCTGTATACGGTTATTGATTTAAGCATGGACTGACTTAAAACTTATAGTAACGTTCGTTTAAGTATTCAATTACAGAAGTCGTTTGCGGTTTTGTCCATTCAGCTTTGGCTGCGCCTTTCATGCAGTTATCTACCTGATGCTCTAGTGCAGACATGGTTTTTACCATGCGGTCATCACGGGAATAAACCTTGTCGCTGTGGCAACTGGTGCATTTTTTATCGTGTAAGTCCTGACCTTTGTGGTGCGTTGCATCACTGGCGTAAAGGTTGCTGCTTAGAGACGCTATCAGGGCTAGTAGAAAAATACTAATAATTTTATTCATCTTTATTATTTCCAGTATTGTTATTTATATCGATTATAACGGTTTGTTATTGTTCAGCCAAATGCGCAATGCGTACCGGCGCAGGGGGGTGGCTATCGTAAAACGCAGAGTAGAGCGGGTCTGGTGTTAAGGTATTTGCATTCTCTTTGTATAAGTTAACCAGAGCCTGGATTAAATACCTGGCTTCGGATTGTTGAGCGGCATATTCATCCGCTTCAAATTCGTTTTTACGAGAGAGCAGGCTCATAACCGGGCTGAGTAAAAATGTAAATACCGGCATTACGATGGTGAATAGCAATAATGCCATATAGGTGGATGGAGTGCTAATCCCTAATGCACTGTAAAACCAGTCGGCTTTCATTAGCCAGGCGAGTATGCCCAGCCCGATCAGTGTTGTCGCAAATGAAATCGCCATGCCTTTTACAATATGCTTGCGTTTAAAGTGGCCGAGCTCATGGGCCAGTACGGCTTCGAGTTCATCATCGCTTAGTGACTCTAATAAGGTGTCATAAAAAACAATGCGTTTATTTTTGCCAAAGCCGGAAAAATAAGCATTGCCGTGGCTGGAGCGTTTTGAGCCATCAATCACAAAAATGCCATCGCTGCTAAACCCGCAACGATTTAATAAGCCGGTAATGCGATTAAGGGTTTCGCCTTCTTCCAGTGGTGAAAATTTATTGAAGATAGGTGCGATCCAGGTAGGGTAAGCCCAGGCGATAAATAAACTGAATGCGGTTAATACTACCCAGGTATATAGCCACCAGAAATCCCCCGCCTGTTCCATTAGCCACAATATTACCCAGATTAAAGGTACGCCCAGTGCAACGGATAGCAGTGCGCCTTTTGCCATATCAATGATAAATGTTTTGATAGTGGTACGGTTAAAGCCGAATTTTTCTTCAATTACAAAGGTGCTGTAAAGTGAAAACGGTAAGTCGAGCAGAGATGAAATAATCATCATGCTGAGAATAACTAAAATACCGGTATAAACAGGGTCGAGTTGGTAACCCCTGGCAAACTGGTCGAGTAGCTCCAGGCCGCCACCAAATGTCCAGGCCAGTAGAATTAGTGCATCATAAACCAGAGGAATGCGACCAAACTTTACTTTTGTAGTGGTGTAGTCGGCGGCTTTCTGGTGTTCTTCAAGAGTGATTTTTTCATTGAATGCATCGGGTACCTGTGCCCGGTGTTTTTGAATATGCGACAGATGACGTTGCGATAGCCAGAATTTAACAATAATCGAAATCGCAAAAAAAACTAAAAATAAAACCGCAAAGTTATGCATGTATACCTACTAAGTTTGTGTGTTGTGTCAGCACTGTTTCTCTATTTGCTGTTATCACTGTGTTTGCAGAGATGGCGGGTTAACTGGTCGACAGTGATGTAGTCTGGTCATCAGTATGGATAAGCTTCCGTCTGCGTAGATTATCGCTTTTCTAAACAAATTGTTCTACTGTGTATTTTGTAAGTTTATTAAAAAATGTGAACTGGAGAGAAATATGTCACAAGTAAGCCCGGATAACCTTATCTGGATTGACCTTGAAATGACAGGACTTGAGCCTGCGAGTGATGTGATTATTGAAATCGCCACGATTATTACCGATAAAGAACTTAATATTCTGGCTGAAGGTCCGATGCTGGCGGTGCATCAAAGTGATGCGTTACTCGATGGCATGGATGAGTGGTGTACGACTCAGCATGGAAAATCCGGTTTAACCCGGCGGGTAAAAGACAGCAAGATCACCGATGCGCAAGCCGAAAAAGAGACGATTGCGTTTTTAAAGCAATGGGTGCCTGCGGGTAAATCGCCGATGTGTGGTAATAGTATTTGTCAGGACCGGCGCTTTTTAGCGAATTATATGCCGCAGCTGGAAGTATTTTTTCACTATCGTAACCTCGATGTGAGTACGCTAAAAGAGCTGGCAGCACGTTGGGCACCGGATGTAGCGAAAGGTTTTAAGAAGGAGTCATCACATCTGGCGATGGACGATATTAAAGATTCGATTGATGAGATGGTTTATTACCGAGAGCATGTGTTGAAGATTTAAAGCATATTGTCCGTGAATGAACGCTAAAATACGCAAATAAAATCAAAAAAATTAATTAAGGTGTAATGTGCCGAAGGCGCATGAACCTAAAACATTTGCGTATTTTTGCTTTAATTTTCAACCGGCGTATCCGTCCGGTTTCCCCATTCACTCCATGACCCTGGATAGCCCCGTACTTTTTCATACCCCAGGTATTTCAACATCAGATAAGACAGCGCTGAGCGATGGTGGCTCTGGCAATAAACAATAATTTCTTTGTCCTGAGTTAAGCCTAATTCATCTAGCATAGGCTGTAAGCTTTCTTTTGCTAGCAGGCGATAGTTAGCCGATTCATCCATTGCTCGCGTCCATTCGAAGTGTTTTGCTCCGGGAATACGGCCGGTTTTCTGTGCGTATTTTGTCTGCCCCATATATTCGTCAATACTGCGGGCATCGAGTAAGCCAACATCCTTTTTATCTAAATGTGCTTTTATATAATCCGTATCAGCCACCACCGGTTGTGCATTAAAATCTACGGCGTATTGCTCACTGCCTGAATTGGGCTGGCGAATGACGGTGTCATTGCTCAGTGGGAATTTTTCACGGTACCAGGCAATCAATCCACCATTTAGCAAGCTGGCTTTGTTGTGGTTCATGGCGTGTAGTGTCCAGATTAAGCGGGCTGCTTTGCCGCCGCCTTCTTCGTCATAAGCAATAATATGGGTGTCTGGATTTATGCCCAGAGAATTAATGGTTTTTTCAAATTGGCCGGCTTCAGGAAGTAAGCCGGTATAGGGCTGATTGATGCCGACGATATGGCCATAGTCGATAAACACCGCACCGGGTATGTGGGCCTGTTGATATTGTTTGGCGTTGGATAAATCAACAATGAGGATATTTTCATCGTTTTGAATTGACGGCAGTGCTTCGGGTTCGATAACGAGAGGGGGAGTGTGGGTCATATTGAGTATTTAAATTGTGTTTAATGTGAATAGAAAGAAAACGCAAACAACGCATATAAATGTTACCGCATTATAGTTATAACGCGGAGACAATACTTAAGGGCCGATATTTAGCGTCACCAGTATTCCGTGTGTATTTGCATCTTTCTTATGATCTTTTTAAAAAATACCTTGCTTTGATTTATGGCGTGAGAATAGTGTTTTTGGCTTCATCATTTACCTGCAAATAATCCAGAGTGTAATGCAGACCGCGACTTTCTTTGCGTTGCATGGCGCTGCGAATAATTAAATCAGCCACCACCGCTAAATTACGCAGCTCGAGTAAATCCGCGGTAACTCGGAAGTTACCGTAGTATTCATCAATTTCCAGTAGCAATAAATCCACCCGGCGTTTGGCGCGTTGCAGGCGTTTGTCTGTACGCACAATGCCGACGTAATCCCACATAAAGCGCCGCAGTTCATCCCAGTTGTGGGATACCACCACTTCTTCATCGGAGTTGGTAACCCGGCTTTCATCCCACGGGGTAATTTTATCCCAGTGGTGGCGGGCTTTATTCACAGAGCTTTCCAGACTGGCAATGTGTTGTGCTGCGGCGCGGGCATATACCAGACACTCGAGTAATGAGTTGCTGGCCATGCGATTAGCGCCGTGTAGACCGGTAAAGGCGGTTTCGCCGATAGCGTATAAGTTTTCAATATCGGTCTGGCCGTGTAAGTTTGTCATCACGCCGCCGCAGGTGTAATGAGCGGCGGGTACCACCGGTACGGGTTCTTTGGTGATGTCGATACCGAATTCTTTGCAGCGTGCGTAGATGGTCGGGAAGTGTGAGCGGATAAATGCTGCGGGTTTGTGGCTAATGTCTAAATATAAGCAGTCAACACCCAGGCGTTTCATTTCGTGGTCGATAGCACGGGCGACGATATCACGTGGCGCAAGTTCGGCACGCTCATCAAAATTTTGCATAAAGCGGCTGCCATCCGGCAGCAGTAAGTGGCCGCCTTCGCCACGCAGCGCTTCAGTGAGTAAAAATGATTTGGCTTTGGGGTGATATAAACAGGTGGGGTGGAATTGCATAAATTCCATATTGGCTACCCGGCAGCCGGCACGAGTGGCCATGGCAATGCCATCGCCGGTGGAGCCGTCCGGATTGGAGGTGTATAAATACACTTTGCTGGCACCGCCGGAGGCTAGAATGACATATTTAGCCTGAAAGGTTTCTACGTGCATCTGGGTTTTGTCGAGTACATACGCGCCGATGCAGCGGTTGTGGTCGAGACCGAGCTTTTTGCCGGTGATTAAGTCCACCGCGATGTGGTGGTCCAGCAATTGAATGTTATCACTGTGTTTAACATGATTAATTAACGTGGTTTCCAGCGCCTGCCCCGTGGCATCCGCGGCGTGAATCACCCGTCGATGACTGTGGCCGCCCTCGCGGGTAAGGTGCCAGGTTTTTTGACCATTTTTGTGTTTATCGGTGGTGAAGGGGACGCCGAGGTCGGATAACCAGTTTATGGCATCTGGACCGTTTTCAATGGTGTGGCGCACCGCCTGTTCATCACATAAGTCGCCGCCGGCATTCATGGTGTCTTCAATATGTGAGGCAAATGAGTCGCTATCACGTAAAACCGCCGAAATTCCCCCCTGAGCATAATAGGTGCTGCCCTCGTTTTCTCGGTCTTTGGTGATAACCGCTACCTGCATTTGCGCGGGTAAACTCAGGGCAAGTGTTAAACCTGCTGCGCCGCCGCCAATAATTAGAACTTCGTAGCAATTGGCTTGTCTACTATTTAGTTTGTTGGACATTGTAAGTACAATTTAATTAATTCAGGGTAAGTCTTTATGTCAGTATATGAATCAGGTATTGTCCCGACTACAGTTTCCAGTATAGTTTCAGGCTCAGTTATGGGTTTTGGCAATCATGTTACACCAAATTTGGTGGATACGCCTAAACCAGCAGAGCCGGCCGGTAAAAACCTGGCCAGAGAAAATTTGGATAGTCGGGCTGTCAACACGAAAGCCATCAATAATAAGACACAGCAACAATTTACAGTGTCGACTGGAGGACAGGCCCGTATGGGCGAGCGCGAAATTGATCAGGCTCTGGTAGAGCGGGTACAGCAAGGCGATAAAAAAGCGTTCGATATACTGGTGTTGAAGTATCAGCATCGCATTATCAAGCTGGTTGCGCGTTTCGTTAGAAACGGTGATGAAGTACAGGATGTGACACAGGAGGCGTTTATTAAAGCCTACCGTGCATTGAAAAACTTCCGCGGAGACAGTGCGTTTTATACCTGGTTGTATCGAATTGCGATTAATACTGCAAAAAATTATTTGGTGTCTGCGAGTCGCAGAGCCACTGAATCCGCTGTGGATGCTCAGGATGCAGAACAGTACGACGGCGGTGACTGGTTGCGTGAATATGCAACCCCTGAAAAAGAATTGCTGGCTCAGGAAATAAAGCAGGTTATTCATAAGTCTATCTCAGAGTTGCCCTCAGATTTAAAAGAAGCGGTGACCTTACGTGAGATGGAAGGCCTGAGTTATGAAGAGATAGCCGAGGTAATGGATTGTCCAATCGGCACGGTACGTTCACGAATATTCCGTGCGCGTGAGGCAATTGATAAGCAGCTGAAACCACTGCTGGACGGGAATTATTAGGTGAGAGTGATGAATAAGCAACAGCGTGAAGAACAATTATCCGCATTATTAGACAGTGAGCTGAGTGATCAGCAGCTGGATGACTTTATGCAGGATTTAAAACGGGATCCGATTGAAGATACGGAGTCTGCACAACGTTACCGTTTAATGGGAGATGCGATTCGTGATGAAATCGATCAGGCATCGTTTATGGACATTAGTGGTGCAGTTCATCGGGCAGTTGAGCAGGAACCCGCCTATAATGAAGTTATCCAGCCGCAACAAACGGCTGCAGGTTTTAGTTTGTCGCAGTTGGTTAGTGGCTGGTTTAAACCACTGACGGGTATGGCTGTTGCCGTTTCAGTTGCGATGGTGACACTGGTGACGTTTAATACATTACAAAATACAGATTCATCAGAGCAACCGGCACAGTTAGCACAGTCTGCTCCAGTTGTACCGGTGAGTATTGATATAGCACGTAATGTGCAGGTGGCATCAACGCTCGATAGCAGCAATAAAACATCCGAGCAGCAACAGCAGTTAAATCAGTATATGTTGTTGCACTCGGGCTATGCGAGTCAGTCAACGATGCAGGGTATGATGCCTTATGTGCGAGCAGCGGATGTGAATGCACAAAAGAATGAGGTACAGAAGTAACTCTCAGATTATTTTAAGGGCATAATCAATTAATAGAGAAGCCCTTAAGAAAAACTCCCTCTTAAAAAAGAGGGAGTTAATAAGATAATCGTTAAAAGCATTTATGAGGCATAAGCTTGTTTAGAACACATTCTTTATTTTTATTCTTTTTTGTATCATTTGCGGCAAACGCAAGTTCAGTCGATAGCTGGCTGGATAAAATGGCACAGGCACAGCGTCAGCAAAATTATCAGGGTACTCTGGTTATTCGCCAGGCAGATAAGCTGCAGGCGATTAAAGTGAAACAGGGTGTACATGAGGGCGAAAGCTGGCAAACACTAAAATCTCAAACTGGTGAAGATCAGATTATTTTTCGTAAAAATGGTCAGGTCACCACTATATTCCCAACTAAAAAGCTGATTACTGTTTCCGCTGATATGGGCCGTGAAAGTAAAGGTCCTTTGCATCCGGCATTACCTGAAAATCGTGATAAGTTAAAACAGCTTTATCGGTTAACGCTAGGTGCGCAAGATCGGGTTGCAAATAAAGCCACGCAAATCGTAAAAATGATTCCACGTGACAATCATCGCTATGGATATACTTTCTGGTTAGACAAGCAAAGTGGTTTATTACTAAAGTGTGATTTAATTAATAATAAAGGCCGGGTACTTGAACAGCTGATGTACAGTGATATTGAGTTTTTGTCAGCAGCACCAGTGAACCGGTTTGATGAAAGCAAATTAGGTGAATTTAAAAAAGTCATGCTGTCTGATACTGCCGATACTGACTCAGCTAAATGGCATGCAGAAAATATTCCTGTTGGTTTTGTGATTACCCGTTCGGTTAAAAGTGCGAAAAAACAATCCAGTTACCATATGGTCTTTAGTGATGGTATGGCTTCGGTTTCAGTCTTCATTGAACCATTAAATACACAACAAAAATTATTAGAAGGTAGTTCGAGTATGGGGCCGGTGAATGCTTTTAGTTCTCATATTAATAATACCTATGTTACCGCGATAGGAGAGGTGCCCGCTTCTACGGTTCGCATGATTGCCCAGTCTATTCATCCGGCCAAATAGTATGATTGAAGAAACCGCCATTGTTGTCGATATAAACGGGCAGCAGGTGTTGCTGGAAACACAACGCCAGTCTGCTTGCCAAAGCTGCTCGGTAAAGTCTGGATGCGGCACGTCGACGCTGGCAAGCGTGGTGGGTAAGCGGAGTTCGCAATTTGTGGTTGATAACAGTTTGGAGCTGCAGGTGGGCGATAAAGTGATTGTTGCCATTGATGAAAATGCATTAGTGCAGGGGTCCCTGCTAATTTATCTAATGCCGTTAATCTTTATGCTGCTGATTGGTGTGTTAGTTGAAACGCTGTTTGCAAATGAGCCACTGACTATCGCCTCAGTGGCTAGCGGCTTTGTGGTTTCATTATTCGCTGTCCGCTTTATTCTTTCTACCAGCTCTTTAAAAAAGTCAGTTCAACCCCATTTAGTACGTCAAATTTGATTTTTCAAAAATACTGTATAAAAATTATTATATTTAAATGTAAGAGGTTCCCATGTTGTTAAATAAATATTTTATTTTGTCATTAATGTTATTTTTCAGCAGTCTGCAATTGCAGGCGCGCTCATTACCCGAATTTGCTGATTTGGTTGAAGAAAATGGCGCTGCGGTAGTGAATATCAGTACACGGCAGAAAGTGGCTGATAAAAATGCGGTTAATCCATTTAGCGGTGGTCACGGCGGAAATCTGCAAATTCCGGAAGGCACACCGTTTGGCGAATTATTTAAACACTTTTTAGGTGAGGGTGGCACAGTGCCGCGCCCACCACAGGAAGCTACGTCGTTAGGTTCCGGCTTCATTATTTCAGATAATGGCTACATTATTACCAATCATCATGTGATTGCCGGTGCGGATGAAGTGCTGGTCAGGCTAAGTGATAAAAGGGAGTTGTCAGCTGAAATTATCGGCAGTGATGAGTCGAGTGATATTGCCCTGTTGAAGGTTGAAGCCAGCGATTTGCCGGTGGTT
Organism: uncultured Thiotrichaceae bacterium; assembly: GCA_964531165.1. GTDB lineage: Bacteria > Pseudomonadota > Gammaproteobacteria > SZUA-229 > SZUA-229 > SZUA-229. The sequence goes on along the minus strand of CAZHEA010000002.1, from coordinate 57,758 downwards.
ACCATTGGTAGTTCGGACGATTTACGGGTTGGAGAGTGGGTATTGGCGATTGGCTCGCCTTTCGGGTTTGATCATTCTGCAACATCCGGTATTGTGAGCGCCAAGGGGCGTAGCTTACCGAAAGCGAATTATGTTCCCTTTATTCAAACCGATGTGGCAATAAACCCGGGAAATTCCGGTGGCCCGTTATTTAATCTTGATGGTGAAGTGGTCGGTATAAACTCACAAATATATAGTCGCACCGGCGGTTTTATGGGGCTGTCTTTTGCGATTCCAGTTGAAGTGGCGATGGATGTGGTTGCACAGCTTAAACGTACTGGAACCGTGAGCCGGGGTTGGCTCGGGGTGTATATTCAGGAAATTACTCATGAAATAGCGCAGAGCTTTAATTTAAATAGAGCGGCCGGTGCGTTGGTGTCACAGGTTATCGCCGGCAGTCCGGCGGAAAAGGCCGGGCTCAAAGCCGGTGATGTTATTCTGGAGTTTAATCGAAAACCGATTATGAACTCCTCAGATCTGCCACCATTGGTGGGTCGCGTACCAGTAGGCTCTAAAGCCGGTGTCAGTATATTGCGTAATGGTAAGAAACTGGTGCTGGGAGTCATTATCGAGCAGTTGCCATCGGATGATCAGCCTGTTGCAGCAGCCCAGTCCAAACCCGCTTCATCAAATCGCATGGGGATTGAGGTGGTTGATCTGGATGCAGAGTCTAAAAAGGTACTAGGTCGAGGGGTTCTGGTTCGTAAAGTGGTTGCTGGAGGCCCTGCTCATCGCTCAGGTATGGCAGCCGGTGATGTTTTAATGCAACTTGACCGCAAAAATATAAAAAATGTCGCGGATTTCCGTAAAAAAGTTGCCAATTTGCCCACAGGCCGTATGATTCCGCTTCTGGTTCATCGTCAGGGGACAAATCAGTTTATTGTGATGAAAATCCCCGATTAACGAGTGATAGAATTTACCGTCTATTCACGCCATGGGTGTCACCTCTGTGAAGACCTGCTGCAGCAATTAATAGTGCTGCAGCAGGTGCATAACTTCAATGTTCTTGAAGTTGATGTTGACTCCTGTCCCCGGTTAGTTAAGCAATATGGTTCACAGGTTCCCGTTGTGCTTTGTGGTGATCAGCAGATTTGTCATTATTTTTTAGATCAAGCTGCGGTTTTGCAGCGTTTGAAATAAAGTCCAGAAAATAAACTGTAGTTCGATTTGGCCTGTATAATGTGCGCCAAACTATTAATCGACATTAACCGTATGCGTTTGTTTGCCCCTGTTGGCACTTCAAGCTACCAGGAATTTTAAAGCCACACACATGCAAAATATTCGTAACTTTTCCATTATTGCCCATATTGATCACGGTAAATCGACCCTTGCGGATCGCTTTATTCAGGTTTGCGGCGGTTTAGCTGAGCGTGAGATGGAGGCGCAGGTGCTTGATTCTATGGATCTGGAGCGCGAGCGCGGCATCACCATTAAAGCCCAGTGTGTCTCATTGGATTACAAAGCCAATAATGGTGAAACCTATCAACTGAATTTTATTGATACACCGGGACACGTGGATTTCTCATACGAAGTTTCACGTTCGCTACAGGCTTGCGAAGGTGCGCTACTGGTAGTGGATGCTTCGCAGGGAGTTGAAGCGCAAAGTGTGGCTAACTGTTACACCGCCATTGAGCTGGGCCTGGAAGTGATGCCGGTGCTCAATAAAATTGACTTACCTGCGGCTGAACCGGAACGGGTAGCGCAGGAAATTGAAGATATTATTGGTATTGAAGCCACGGATGCCTGTCAGGTGAGTGCAAAATCGGGTATTGGTATCGATGAGTTGCTGGAGCGATTGATCGAAGAAATACCCGCGCCGGAAGGTAACCCCGATGCGCCACTCAAGGCGCTGATTGTTGATTCGTGGTTTGACTCCTATGTGGGTGTAGTGACCCTGGTTCGCATTATTGATGGCGCTATTTCGAAGGGCGACAAAATGCAAATTATGTCGACCGGCAGAAGCTTCGGCGTTGATTTTGTTGGTGTTTTCACCCCCAAACGCACGGATATGCCGGTGCTGGAATGTGGGCAGGTGGGTTATATTATTGCTGGTATTAAAGAAATTGACTCAGCTAAAGTGGGTGACACGATCACGTTAGCTGATAACCCGGCAACTGAGGCATTAGCAGGTTTTAAAGAAGTGCAGCCACGGGTATTTGCCGGCATGTTTCCAGTTGAGGCGGATGATTTTGAAAATTTCCGCGAAGCGCTGGATAAATTAACTTTAAATGACTCGGCACTTAAATATGAGCCGGAGTCATCTACCGCATTGGGCTTTGGCTTTCGCATTGGCTTTCTTGGCATGCTGCACATGGAAATCGTGCAGGAGCGTTTAGAGCGTGAGTATGATTTGAATTTGATTACCACCGCACCCACTGTTGTTTATGAAGTGGTGCGAACCGATGGCGAAGTTATACAAATTCATAATCCGTCAGACTTACCGGAAGTGAATCATATTGAAGAAATTCGTGAGCCGATTATACAGGCTAATATTCTGGTGCCGCAGGAATATGTGGGTAATGTGATTAGCTTGTGTATCGAAAAGCGCGGTGTACAAACCAATATGCAGTACATGGGCGCCCAGGTTGCGTTAACCTATGATATGCCTATGTCAGAAGTGGTGCTGGACTTCTTTGATCGTTTAAAATCCGTGAGTCGGGGTTATGCTTCATTTGATTATGAATTTAAACATTTTCAGGAGGCTAAGCTGGTAAAAGTCGATATTTTAATCAACTCAGAAAGAGTCGATGCACTGGCCGTTATTGCACATGCTGACAACTCACAAAGGCGGGGTCGTGATGTCGCTGATAAAATGCGTGAGTTGATACCAAGACAAATGTTTGATATCGCAATTCAAGCCGCTATCGGCAGACAAATTATTGCCAGAAGCACGGTTAAAGCATTACGTAAAAATGTAACCGCAAAATGTTATGGTGGTGATGTGAGTCGTAAGAAAAAACTTCTGGAAAAACAGAAAAAAGGTAAAAAACGCATGAAGCAGTTTGGTAAAGTAGAAATACCACAGGAAGCTTTTTTAGCCGTGTTGAAAGTAGATAGCTAATATAATATCAAAAAACTATATAGCCCATAAACCGGCAATTACAGAAAAATAGAGAAACTATTTAACCATGAATATAACGTATGATTTTGCATTTTTTCTTTTATCAGGCACCTTTATAACAGGGCTTATCTGGTTGTTTGATGCGCTTGCATTAGCGCCTCGTCGAAAAATAAATAACCCCCATGAGTACAGTAGTGAAAGTGTTCACGGCAACCAGCCAAGTCAATCAGAACCGGTTGTGGTTGAATATGCAAAGTCGTTTTTTCCAGTGCTGCTGATTGTGTTTTTATTAAGAGGTTTTCTAGTTGAGCCTTTTCGTATTCCATCAGGTTCAATGATTCCCAGTTTGTATATAGGTGATTTTATACTGGTTAATAAATTTGCCTATGGTGTGAAAATGCCAGTGTTTAATAAAGTATTGTTTGAAGTCGATAAACCTGAGCGTGGAGATGTTGCTGTTTTCAAATATCCGCGTGATCCGTCAGTTGATTATATCAAACGTGTTATCGGTGTGCCCGGTGATCACATTGCATATTACAATAAATTGCTCTATGTAAATGGTAAAGAAATAAAACGTAAACATATCGGTGAATATAGCGGGCCGGGGGAATTCAATCCAGCTCAGGAATATGTAGAAGACTTGTTGGGTGTTAAGCATAATATTTTAATATTGCCTGGTCGAGCTGGTTTAGATGCAGAATACATCGTGCCGGAAGGGCATTACTTTATGATGGGAGATAACCGTGATAATAGTAATGACAGTCGATACTGGGGTGTTGTGCCTGAAAAGTTTCTTGTTGGTAAAGCATTTATGATCTGGATGCACTGGGATAGTGGTATCGGATTTGAACGTATTGGCCAGACAATTAAATAGGACTGTAGTATGTTGAAAAAACAACGTGGTATGACATTAATATCGATGGTCATTATTGGCTCATTTTTAGCTTCTTTGGGGCTAGCAGTGTTAAAAATATTGCCGGCTTATATGAATTACGCGTCTGTGAAATCAATTATGGATGAGATGCCCAGAGATGAAAAAATCAAAGGAAAGAGTCCTAAGTATATTCGCTCTATATTGTATAGAAATCTTGATATCAATAACTTGTCGATGATATATCAGGATAAAAAAGCGTTTAAATTCAGTAAAATCGATGGTGGTTATAAATTGTCTTTGAAATATGAATTTCGTGAGAACTTAATTGGTAACTTTGATTATATTGTCGTCTATGACTATGAAGTTGATTTGCCCGTTAAACTAAATCCATGACCAAAGATTCCCGCTTCAAACAAATAGATTTTGCCAGGCTTGAAAAAGCGATTGATTATAAGTTTGTAAACATAAATTTATTAAAAGAAGCTTTGACTCATCGTAGTGCTGGTTCAAAAAATAATGAACGTCTGGAGTTTTTAGGCGACAGCATTTTAAATTTTGTTATTGCAGCGGATCTGTTTCATTTATACCCTGCTTCATCAGAAGGTGATTTAAGTCGATTGCGGGCAAGCCTGGTCAATAAGGAAGGTCTTTATATAGTTTCACAGGATCTTAAATTAGGCGAGTACTTGATATTAGGCAGTGGTGAATTGAAAAGCGGCGGCTATCGCAGAGACTCAATTCTTGCGGATACAGTGGAAGCGATTTTTGGCGCTGTTTATCGCGATAGTAATCTGGAACGTTGTCGTACACTGATACTAAGGCTTTATCAAAAACAGTTAAAAGATATTCCTGATGCAGATTCATTGAAAGACCCGAAAACCCGTCTTCAGGAATTATTACAGTCAAGGAAATTCAGTATTCCCGAATATGATGTAATTGAAGTGACGGGTAAGGCGCATAATCAGCAATTTACGGTCAGTTGCAAAATATCAAAACTTGATTTACAAACTCAGGGTAGAGCCAGTAATCGCAAAAAAGCAGAACAACAGGCAGCCAATGAAATTATTTCATTGGTAGAACATATCTTTAAAAAGAAAAAACAATGACAGAACAACAATTTAAATGTGGTTATATAGCAATTATTGGCAGACCCAATATGGGCAAGTCAACATTGTTAAACCATATACTGGGTTTAAAACTAAGCATCACTTCACGTAAACCGCAAACGACACGCCACCAAATTTTAGGTGTAAAAACGGTTGAACAGGGTCAGTTTATTTTTGTAGATACACCGGGGATTCACAGTGGCGGTAATCGTGCGATTAATCGTTATATGAATCGTGCGGCGAGTTCAGTTATTCATGATGTTGATGTGGTACTGTTTTTAGTGCAGGCATTAAAATGGACGGATGAAGACCAACTGGTTTTGAATAAGCTCGAGCAGGTTGATGTTCCGGTTGTTCTTATCGTTAATAAAGTTGATAAAATTAGTGATAAGAATTTGCTGCTACCTTTTATTAGTGAAATAAGCGCAAAGTATGAGTTTGCAAATGTGATTCCGGTGTCAGCAACGCAAGGGCATAATGTTCAACAACTGGAAGACTATTTATTAACTCAGCTTCCTGTCGCTCCGCCATCTTTTCAGGAAGATCAATTCACTGATCGCAGTACACGGTTTTTAACGGCAGAAATTATTCGTGAAAAACTGGTGAGAGAGTTAGGCAATGAACTACCGTATCAGACCACGGTGGAAATTGAAAATTATAAGGACGAAGAAAAAATCACGCGTATTCATGCACTTATTCTGGTTGAAACAAAAGGTCAGAAAGTTATTGTAATAGGAGATAAGGGTGCGCGTCTTAAAAGCATTGGCACCAAAGCCCGTAAAGATATTGAAAGGCTGATTGATAGAAAAGTTTTTCTGCAATTGTGGGTGAAGGTGAAATCAGGCTGGTCAGATAGTGAGGCTTCATTACGCAGTCTGGGCTATGATGCTGATTAACTTTACTTTTAATAACATATCAAGAAAGCATAAATGAGCGTTAATAACAGCAAATGTCTTGCCTGTATGCTCATGGCTCGCAATAAGAAAATGCAGCTGTGCTCATTTGTCTTCTCTTTTTCAGGTTAAGTTCTTAGCCTGTGCGCATTCAGGACCAACCGGCTTATATCCTGCATCACAGGGCGTTTCGTGATACTAGTCAGATACTGGATGTAATTACCCCTGAATACGGTCGCTTCTCTTTAATGAGTCGTGGCAGCCGAAGCGCAAAGTCCCGTTTAAAAAGTATACTCCAGCCATTTCGACCGTTAATTATTAGCTGGTCGGGCAAGGGAGAAATGCCAACCTTAACCGGTGCAGAGCAGCAAACAGTAAAAACAGCTGTGCTAACAGGTAAAGCATTGCCCAGTGCATTTTATATAAATGAACTATTGATTAAGCTTTTACATAAGCACGATGTGTATGAAGGGGTTTATCACCTTTATGAATCGGTTATTCGACTACTGGCGGATAAAAATGAAATTGAACCGGTACTTAGACTATTTGAAAAGCAGTTACTGGATGAGTTGGGATTTGGTCTGAATCTATCGATCAATGCGGAAAATGGTGATGCAATTCTGGTAGATGGTGAATATGCTTATTATTTAGAGCATGGCCCGGTTAATGTACTGTCAATCAATGACGATGCATATATTTTGAAACTATCGGGAAAAAGTTTACTGGATTTGCATTACAATACGCTTGATAGTAGTCAGTCACTCAAAGATGCAAAGCGATTGATGAGAGTGGTCTTAAACTATTATTTAGAAGGAAAGCCAATAAAAAGCCGTGAGTTATTTCGCTGAATCGGTGTTTTTTTTGTGTTTTGTTCAGGCTTTTATGCCTGCTAATAAAGATGTATTACCAGTCTGGTTTCCCTGTGCATCATATGTTTCTGCCGTTGTCTGGCTACGACCACTTAAAATAGACAGTATCTCCTGATTTAGCTGGTTGCGTTTACTTAATAGACGGCCATTTATTTCATTTTGCTGCTGACAGGCGGCAATCGATTGCCGGGTTGAACTCCACTGTTCAATTAGCGCCGGGTTTTTACTATTTTCAATTAAAGCATTAAAATCTTTTGCAGATGAATTGGCAATGCGCTGTTTATCGAGCGTATCTAATTGCTCGAGTAAAGATTGTTTCTGAGTTGAAATTTCAGTCAGTTCGGTCAGCTGGTTATCGTCCAGTGCCTGCTTCTCGAGTGTTAGGCACTCAAAAAGTTGCTGGCTGAGTGTTTGGATATTTTGTATGAGAGAGAGTAGAGCTGTCATAATCTTTCCGCTTATTAAAGGTTGTTTATTCTAAAAGTGATTGTTCCAGGCTAATTAAATTTTCAGCTATTTTGCTAGCATCTAGCGGGTAATTGCCATTCGCAATTTCCTGTTTAATTGAATCTACTTTAGCCTGATCTATCGCTGGACTATCCTTGAGCTGCTGCTGTAGGCCGGCAACCTGTTGTGACTTCTGTGACAGGCTAACCGTATCTTCAGATGTGGCACGGGGTGCATTGCTATTTACCTCGTCTTTACGTGACTGTACATTGTCGGTGTTGTTGCTAACAGTACCGGTTGATGTGCGGTTCAGCGGGTTGATCGGGTTTGTCATGATTTTTACTCCGGGCCTAAAGCCTGATTTTTACTCTCTCGCAGTCTTTATCGGCTGATGACAAAAGAACTTTAGTAAAAAATTGCATTTAATTGATACTGACGATGCCAGCTTCTTTTATTACACCTTCCACAATGCGCTTAGAAGAGCTATTTTTTACCCGAATGCGATCTCCACGGGCCCCGCTACCCATGGCTACACCAGTCATTTTAACGGAGTAACTCGTATTTTCAGCAACGATAGACACAAGTTCGCCTCTTTTAACGAGTGTTTGAGATTTGACATAGTTTGCTTTTATGACTCTACCCTGTGGAAGCTGACGTTTTAACTGTTTGCCGATTAAATTTTCTTTATTAACGAAGTAGCCATATCTTATATGACTTAAGTCTTCTTCCACGGCGATTAAGTCGCTTTTTCTCAAAACATGACCTCGACTTAATGGGCTGGAGGTTTGAATCACTTTTCCGTAAAGCTTGATTTGAGCGCTGACATATACCGTCCATGGGCTGTTACTGTTGCAGCGTAGATGTACGGTTGTTTTGCCGGAAAAGCGGCTGCCCGGTGCTAGAGTGCTGGTGAGCGGGAGAGGACATTGGGTTAAGCGGAGTCTTGGGTCCAGTGTATTAACTTGAACATGAGTACGAGAATATTGAGATTTATCTATATTGGCGTCAAGGAACTGGCGGGCTGTTTCTGAAATATTCTGTAGGTCATGTAGTTTTTTGTCGGTTTCACTAGAGTTGGATTGTGCAAAAATCGACGAGCTGTAAAGTAAGCTATAAATAAAAACTACGCAGTAGAATAGGCGTTTACTCGATTTAGCAGAATCGGTTTTCATGGTGAATTAACCTCGTTTAGTAATTCTTCAATGTGTACAAACAGCTGCTGGCTATATTTTTCCATTTCAGCAATTTTTTGACTTGCTGCATCTATTTGACCCTGTAATGCTAACGATGCAATTTCTTTGCCAATTTCATGAACCCGGGCATGTGGTCGCTCCATTTTCTGGAAAGCATCATTGTTCTTAAAGTTTTCCTGGCCTTTGGAGTAATACCACTGACCCAAACGGCACTGGGTGTGATCCTTAAGTTCATTTTCAGGGATAATATCGCCACCCAATGACATTGCCGTGAGTCTAATTTTCCAGGTGACATGATCAGCTTTAACCGTTTGTAATAAGATCTGGTCCTGATTTAATGCTGTAAGGTGATTAAACTGTGCCAGAATGGCCGTATTTAAGCGCTTGGCGTGATAAGAGATATCATCAACCTGCTGGTTTTCAAGCTGCACGGCCAGGGTTATTTCATTTAATTTTGATGCCATTTCTGAGGAAACGGCCTGCTGCTCATTAGCTGAGGTAGAAATAGTCTGCACCTGTTCAGTCACATCATTCACAACCGCGGTTACATCACCAAGTGCGATGGCGACGGTTTCAAGGCTATCAAGACTTTGATTGAGTCGGTCCTGGCTGGAACTCATTGAGCTTCCGACCTCTTCCATTAGTGAATTCATGGTGTTAGTCACGTTTTCAATTTCGACTGTTGCGTTTTCTGTTTTAGAGGCAAGCTGCTTAACCTCATCAGCGACTACTGCAAATCCTCGTCCGGCTTCACCCGCACGAGCTGCTTCAATGGCAGCGTTCAGTGCCAGTAAATTGGTCTGATTCGCGATGCCACGCACGGAGGCAGTGAGATGGTTTATTTCATCGGTGAAACCGGCAAATTTTTGTACTTCACTAAACATAGATGACAGGGCACTTTCCAGTTGGTCCATATCCCCCATCATCGATGATATGGCGAGGTTGCCAGATTCAGTTTTGCTGTAACTTTCAGTTGCCCTCTGTGCAGTAGCGGTTGATGACTGTGATATCTCGGCGGCGGTGGCAGCCATCTCTTCAGTGGCGGTAGCGACACTAGCAATGGCATCATTTATGTTTACAGTTTCTTTCTGTAAGCGTAGATTTTTGGTGAGTATTTCATAGGTTTCAGTGAGTGAATCAACGCCGGAAGCGGCTGCACTGGCAATTTTTTGATTGTTATCCTGCATACTGGAGATAATACCGTCTATTGCGGCTGCAGACCTCGGATTGGCGTTTTTAAGCTGATGTAATTTTTTAACATCAGCATTTAATGCAGCTTGAAGAATAGGCAGTATAAGTTTTGTAAGAATAAATGGACCTGGCATTTGTCTCTCAATATCGATTTATAATAATTATATTTGTTTCGTGTGATTTACTAGCACTTCACATTATATAGACTAGTATCTTTAATAGACCAAACCTTACTGGGTGGTCAAGTCATGTACTGGTTAAAAATAAGTATAGTTTAAAAAATCAAACTATAGTTAAAAAGTATGACTAATGATTTTTATGTTTGAGCTTAAATTGAAAAAGAAAGAACTCACTAGTTGGAGTTATAAATGGCAGGCGTATTAGATAGTGTTGATAGTCGTACACAGTTAGCAGGCACTAACCGACTGGAATTATTGCTGTTCAGGTTGCAGGGAAAACAGATGTATGGCATTAATGTATTTAAAGTTCAGGAAGTTATTCGTTGTCCTAAACTTACCCACATACCTAAGGCCAATAATAAAGTTGTTGGTGTTGCGCATTTAAGAAATCGCACTATTCCGGTTATGGACTTAGGTTTAGCCATTAGTAATGAACCGATACAAGATAGAAAAAACAGCTTTGTTATCGTCACGGAATATAACCGTTATATACAGGGTTTTATGGTTGCTGCAGTAGATCGAATTACGAATATGAACTGGAAAGATATTTTACCGCCTCCCAAGGGAAGCGGTACTGCCAGCTACCTGACAGCGGTGACACATGTTGATAATGAAATGATCGAAATTATTGATGTGGAGCGTGTATTCGCGGATATTATGGGTGTCAGTGAAGAAATATCGGAAGATGTTTTGAGTGGAGCTGCTGATTTTACAGATGAAAAACCCAAGCATGTTATGGTTGTTGATGATTCATCGGTGGCACGAAATCAGGTGAAACGTGTATTGCAAAAAGTTGGAATTGAATGCACATTAGCAAATGATGGCCAGGAAGGTTATGAGGCGCTAGAAAAAATGGTTGAAGATGGTTCTCCCTTGAGCGACAAAATTGCACTGGTTATTTCTGATATAGAAATGCCCAGAATGGATGGTTATACGCTGACCACTAAAATACGTAAAGACCCGAGAATGCAGGATATTTATGTTATGTTACATACCTCGTTAAGCGGAGTATTTAATAATAGTATGGTTGAAAAAGTTGGTGCTAATCATTTTGTACCTAAATTCAAACCTAATGAGCTTGCACATTCAGTCATAAATATTGTTAATAATAAAGACCCATCTGAAGGCATGGAAGATGTTACAGATGGCTAGGGCACTTCTGTAAAGTTTAATTTAATAAAATTCAGACCTCACACTAGAGGTGGACACAATTACATATGACCGAAAGTTTTTCTCCAGATGAATATAAAAATTTTCAGAATTTTCTGGAAAAAGCCTGTGGCATTGTTTTAGGTGCAAATAAGCATTATCTGGTGTCCAGCCGACTTAATCGTTTAATGCGGGAAAATAATATTCCAACCTTGCAGGAGTTGGTTGATACGTTAAATCGAACCACAAACTCGGTTTTGCGCACGAAAGTTATTGAAGCCATGACCACTAATGAAACGCTCTGGTTTCGTGATACCTATCCATTCGAAGTGCTCAGTAAAACTATTTTTGAAGATTATAAGCAACAGAAAAAAAATGCTATTCGTATCTGGTCGGCTGCCTGTTCAAGTGGCCAGGAACCCTATTCTATCAGTATGACTACTGAAGAGTTCGTGAAGAAAAACATGGGTTTCAAAGTAGATATTACGGCTACGGACATCTCGCAGGAAATATTAACCGCGGCCAAACAGGCTAGTTATGATGCACTGGCCTTAGCTCGTGGATTATCAGAAGAACGAAAACGTCAGCACTTTTCGCCACTCGGAGACCGCTGGCAGGTTAATGCCAATATACGCAGTCGTGTGAATTTCCGTGAAATTAACTTGTTGCAAAGTTATACCTCGTTAGGAAAGTTCGATGCGATATTCTGTCGTAATGTACTTATTTATTTTTCAGCTGAATCTAAAACTGACATTTTAAACCGTATGGCACAGTCGTTAAATCCCCGTGGTTTCTTAATGTTAGGTGCTTCAGAGTCGATTACACAGTATTGCGATAAATTCGAAATGGTGCGCGCCAGTACCGGTGTGGTTTATCGCTTAAAGCCGGTTTAAATTATTTATATCCCCTTCTATTCTTAATACATAATAAAGATCAACAAACATAGCCATCCCCGTCAGAGGTATACACGGATTTTATGGCAAAAAAATTTTCAGCAAAAAAATAATTCGTCATTGAGTTAAATAACGGCTTTCATCTACGCAGGTAAAGCACCTTAATTACTTGCGAATACATGCGCTGATGATTGCCACTCACCGGCAACAGTTGCCACCTTCACCCCCATTCTATCGCGCGCTTTTCCATAACTCATTGAAAAACAAAACAAAACCAACTTGGCATCAGCCTTGCAATATCATCTGCAAGAGGAAAATTTTATGCCGGTTAATTTTAATAATGCTTTTGGAATTCATGATGATGCGTTGCTGTTATTTGAGCGTCGCACACAGCTATTATCTGAAAATATCGCCAATGCGGATACGCCGAATTACAAGGCACGTGATATTGACTTTAATGCGGTGCTACAGCGCGCAAAAAATGATTCAGTCAAACTACGCACGACTAATCAGTCACATATTAATTTATCGCAACAGGCCTATTCGAATGATGTGCAGTTCCGTCAGGTACAACAAAGCGCTGCGGATGGAAACACGGTTGATACGCAACGTGAAAAGGCGGCATTTGCTGAGAATGCCATGCGCTATCAGTTATCGATGAATATTTTATCGCGAAAAATTAAAGGCCTGAAAACCGCCTTTAGAGGAGAGTAGGTATGTCAGTTTTTAAAGTGTTTGATATTGCCGGATCAGGTATGAGTGCACAGATGTTGCGCTTAAATACCATTGCTTCAAATCTGGCAAATGCGGATACGATTGCAACCAATGAAAATGATGTTTATCAGGCACGTCATCCGATCTTCGAATCGGTGATGCAAGATATGGGTGGCGCGGATGATGTGGCAACCGTCAGGGTGCGTGAGATTATGCAGGAACAAACCATGGCCATTCCGCTTTATCGTCCTAATCATCCATTGGCCAATGACGAGGGTTTTGTGTTTAGCCCGGCGATTGATTCAATTTCCGAAATGGCAGATATGATTTCCGCATCAAGAAGTTATCAGAATAATATTGAGGTGCTGAGCACGGTTAAAGAAATGACACTCAGAACATTACAAATGGGGCAGGGTTAATTATGGAAATAAATACATTTGAAAACATTCCGGGTTTGCAATCGATTGCAGGCGATACCAATGCCGAGGCAGAAAAAGACCGGACTGAATTAGGTCAGGGTGAATTTCTGGAATTAATGACCACTCAGTTATCCAATCAGGATCCGCTTGAACCCATGGATAATAGTGAGTTTATGACTCAGATTTCACAATTTAGTGCGGTCAATGGCATTAATCAACTGCTGGTGTCTTTTCAGGATTTATCAACCAATCTACAGTCTTCCCAGGCGCTGCAGGCATCAAGTTTAATTGGCCGACAGGTGCTGGTAAATCTTGATCAGGGTTATTTGCCCGAAGGCGGTTCATTACTGGGAGCTGTTGAACTTGATTCCAGCGCCAGTGATGTGGCGGTTAATATTTACGATGCCAGCGGCGAAGCACTGGGCCGTGTTGATCTGGGAGCCCAGCCCGCTGGTCAGTTACGTTTCAATTGGGATGGCACTACCTTTAGCGGTCAGCGTGCACCATCAGGTCGCTATCAAATAGAAGTGGAAGCTAGCTTTGGCGATAACACAGAAATATTGACACCGCAGGTTTTAGATGAGGTGCGCAGTTTGACACTAGGTCGGCCGGGGCAACCCATGCAGGTGGACTTAACTAATTTAGGCACCGTAAATTTTAATCAGGTTAACCAAATTCAGTAAACATACTGAAACTTTAATGCGAGGAATTGAGCATGACATTTAGTACTTCACTTAGTGGTTTAAACGCCGCATCCGCTGATCTGGATGTAACCAGTAATAATATCTCCAATGTAGCAACCACCGGATTCAAAGGCTCGCGTGCTGAGTTTGCCGATGTATTTGCGGCATCGCCTCTGGGGACAACATCTAACGCCATTGGCTCCGGTGTACAGCTGGCTTCGGTGTCGCAGCAGTTTGGTCAGGGTAATTTAGACTTTACCGAAAATACCCTCGATATGGCAATCACCGGCGAGGGTTTTTTTGTTATGCGCCCTAGCCAGAATAGCAGCGAATTATCCTATACGCGGGCAGGTGCTTTTCAGGTTGATCAGGATGGTCTGGTAGCAAATAGTGCCGGGCAAATTTTACAGGTTTTCCCGGTTGATGCGCTAACCGGCATTGTGGGTACTACCAGTTTAACCGGTACCATTCCCTTGCAGGTGCCCAATACTGTGGGCAGTCCGCAGGCTTCAGAAACGGTAGACATTAATTTGAATTTACCCGCTGGAGTATCACCGGATACACCGGTGGCAGCAATTGATGCGGAGTTTAATGCGGCATTACTTGCCGGCACCACGGTGATACCGAATACGGCAAATTATAATAATTCAACTTCGGCAACCGTATTTGATTCACAGGGTAATTCGCATATTTTGAGTATGTATTATGTGATGACTACCGGGCTAACCAACTCATGGGAAGTGCGCTCAACACTGGATGGTTTTCCAATGCAGACAGGTGGTGGTAATTTAGGGCCGGCAACACTGGATTTTACCCCGACAGGTACATTAGATCAGACCAACTCAACTAATGGAGGCGCATTAAATTTTGATGCTTTTACCTTAAACAATGGTGCTGCGCCACTCGATATTACTATCGACTTTACCAGTCAGGGCAATACCATTACCCAGGAAGCACAGGGTGATTTTTCAGTACAGTTTTTAAGTCAGGATGGTTTCTCAACCGGTCGTCTTGCGGGTTTAGAAGTTGATGACAGTGGACTGGTACGGGCCAGCTTTACCAACGGTCAAACCACAGCACTGGGGAAAATTGCCCTGGCACGGTTTGATAATCCGCAGGGTTTACGTCAAACCGGCAACACGTCCTGGGTGGAAACCGTTGAATCCGGGCCGGTGATTGGGGGTGAGGCGGGTACCGGTAATCTGGGCTTAATTCAGTCAGGTGCACTGGAAACGTCTAATGTTGATTTAACTGCCGAGCTGGTTAATTTAATTACTGCGCAGCGAAATTTTCAGGCCAATTCAAAAGCCATTGAAACTGCCAATACTATTACTCAAACCATTATTAACATAACTTAATCAGGCCAATTGCAGAGTAATTATCATGGATAAAATGCTATACACCGCAACCAATGGAGCTCGTCAGGCGATGCAGGCGCAAACCGCGATTGCACACAACCTGGCCAATGTCAGTACGCTGGGTTTTAAAGCGCAGCTCAATACTTTTACCAGCTGGCATGTCAGTGGCCCGGGTTTAAATACCCGGGCGATGAATTTGCAGGATGCGGATGATATTGATTTATCCGCCGGCCCGATACTGAGCACCGGTGAAGAGCTGGATGTTGCTATTAATGGTGATGGTTTTATTGCGGTGCAAAATGCAGATGGCGAAGAAGCTTATACACGTGCCGGTAATTTAAAAGTGGATAGCGTCGGGCGTTTAATTACCGGTACCGGATTTGCGGTAATAGGAAATGGCGGCCCGATTGCTTTGCCCCAATCTGAAAAAATTGATATTGGTGCTGACGGATCAATCAGTGTGGTGCCGGTTGGACAGGCGGCGGCGGCATTAGTTATCGCCGATAGAATTAAACTGGTAAACCCGGATGTGAAAAATTTATACAAAAATGCCGATGGTTTATTACAGTTAAAAGGTGGCGCAACCGCACCGGCTTCGGTTGATGTTCAGCTCGAAACCGGTGTACTGGAAAACAGTAATGTGAACGCAGTTGGGCAAATGATTGATTTAATCACAAATGCCCGTCAGTTTGAAACCAACATAAAACTGATGCAGGAAGCGAAGACGCTGGATGAATCATCCGCAAGATTATTACGTAACCAATAATGAATATATTTAAATTGTTTATCATAAATTCTGGAGATAAAAAATGAACCCGGCACTGTGGATTTCTAAAACCGGTTTAGACGCACAACAAACGCGTTTATCTTTAATTTCAAATAATCTGGCGAATGTGAATACCACCGGATTCAAACGTGATCAGGCTATTTTTCAGGATTTAATTTATCAGAATAAACGTCAGTCTGGTGGGCAAATTACGCAAGATACAAGAGCGCCGTCGGGCTTTTCTACTGGCACCGGTGTGCGTATTGTGGCTACACAAAAATTACATACTCAGGGTAATTTAACCCAGACCGGTAATGCATTAGATATGGCAATTTTAGGTCGTGGATTTTTTCAGGTTCAACAATCTGATGGCAGTATTTCCTATACCCGTGACGGGACTTTTCAAATTGATGCTAATGGTCAGGTTGTTACTTCGCAGGGGCAATTTTTAACGCCATCTCTAACTATTCCGTCGGATACCCAAAGCATCACCATTGGTCAGGATGGAACTGTCAGCGTGTTAACCGGTAACAATACCGCACCAACACAAATTGGCACGGTCCAGTTAGCCGATTTTGTAAACCCCGCTGGCCTGCAACCTGATGGCAACAATCTGTTTGTTGAAACCGCATCCAGTGGTTCGCCGATTACCGGTACTCCCGGCTTAACCGGTTTAGGCTCACTGGAAAGTGGTGCGGTAGAAACCTCAAATGTTAATGTGGTTGAAGAGCTGGTGAACATGATTGAAACTCAGCGTGCTTATGAAATGAATTCAAAAGTTATTTCAACAGCCGACCAGATGCTGCAATACGTAAGTAATAACTTATAAAAATAATTTACGGTTATTTTAAAACTGTCAGTTATGAATTAACTATTTTGACAGGTTAAAAATAAAATGTTCAAGGTGAGAAGAATGAGAAAAAATAATTTAATAAAAAGTCTATTGTTGATATTAATATTTCAACAATTAGCAGGCTGTGCAACGACATCTCAGGATCTGGCAGACTTCGAACCTATTATCAGACCGGTAGCGCCTAAGCCGGCGACATATACTAATGGCTCGTTATTTCAACAACGTAGTATTTCATTGTTTGAAGACCCGAAGCCCTATCGTATTGGCGATATTTTAACGGTGCTGCTAAAAGAAAGTACCAGTGCCAGCAAGAAGGCCGAAACCAGTACCAAAAAAGAAGATTCGATTGATATGCCAAGCCCCACTATTTTTGGAGCTACGCCAACATTTAATGGCGCCAGTATAATGGAAATGAGCATTGAGCCGAAACGTGAATTTTCAGGTGAGGCCGACAGTACCCAGAGTAATAGTTTAACCGGTGAAATTACAGTGACTGTTATCGATATTTTACCGAATGATAACCTGGTCGTGCAGGGTGAAAAATGGTTTACCTTGAATCAGGGAAAGGAATACATTCGTATTGCAGGTGTTGTACGACCGTTGGATGTGCAATCGGATAACACGATTTTATCTTCAAAACTGGCGGATGCGCAGATTGCGTATAGTGGTGAAGGATTTCTTGCGGATGCCAATAACCAGGGTTGGTTCGGGCAGTTTATGAATGGTAAGTGGTGGCCATTCTAAGGCTTGAATAACAGGATGAAAGATCCCTTTCTGCCGGCCTTTTTCTAAGGCGGCGGGGATGTTTAAAATATCAGGCACTGGGCACTCATTTAAAATCTATTTCATTAGATAACGAAAAACATTCGCGTTGCTTGTCTCGGGAATAAAATTTCTCTGAATTTATTAACTTGGCCTCACACTTGCACTAACTATTCCTAAAGAAACACTTTATCTGGAGCAAGCCAATGCAATGGCGCAATATAGTATTACTCACCATCAGTATGTTCATACTGCCCACAACCACTCAGGCCGAGCGCTTAAAGGATCTCGCCTCCATTGCAGGGGTGCGTGATAACCAACTGGTGGGTTATGGTCTGGTCGTGGGTCTTGATGGCACGGGTGATCAAACTACCCAAACTCCGTTTACCATTCAAACATTTAACAACATGTTGCAGCAATACGGCATTGTTGTGCCGCCCGGCACCCAGCCGCAGCTGAAAAATGTTGCCGCTGTGGCCATTCATGCCGATTTACCCGCATTTGCTAAGCCTGGACAGAAAATAGATATTACGGTTTCATCACTAGGTAACTCAAAAAGTTTGCGTGGTGGCAGTCTGTTAATGACACCGCTTAAAGGTGCAGATGGAAAAATTTATGCGATGGCGCAAGGCAACCTGGTGGTTGGCGGGTTTGGTGTGTCCGGCAGTGATGGCTCTAAAGTCACGGTGAATGTGCCCAGTGTCGGGCGTATACCCAGTGGTGCAATTGTTGAACGTGAAGTGGTTAATCCCTTCGCGATTA
Organism: uncultured Thiotrichaceae bacterium; assembly: GCA_964531165.1. Taxonomy (GTDB): domain Bacteria; phylum Pseudomonadota; class Gammaproteobacteria; order SZUA-229; family SZUA-229; genus SZUA-229. The sequence continues at coordinate 39,547 of CAZHEA010000002.1, read as the reverse complement.
TGGACAAGGTGGTATTTAATTTAAATCGCAGTGATTTTACCACCGCCAAACGGGTTGTGCAGGCTATAAATAATGTGCTTGGCCCTGATAGTGCTCATGCTCTGGACGCGGTTTCGATTCAGGTACTCACGCCGCCAACGGCCTCGCAAAAAGTCGAATTTGTTTCATTTTTAGAAAATATTCTGGTGTCGCCGGGTAAGGCACCGGCGCGCATTATTATTAATTCACGTACCGGCACCATTGTGATTACGGATGAGGTACGGGTGAAACGCGCAGCGGTGGCACACGGTAATTTGGTGGTGAGTGTTACCTCTGACCCTATTGTCAGTCAGCCGGGTGGTGCATTTAATCGAGCTGGTACTACTGCAGTCGTCGGCCGTGACAGAATTGATATTGAGCAGGAAGATGCGCGGATGTTTCTATTCTCGCCGGGAGTTAGTTTAAGAGAACTGGTGGATGCGGTGAATCGGGTCGGTGCCGCACCGGGTGACCTGGTGGCGATGTTGGAAGCGTTAAAACAATCCGGTTCGTTATCGGCTGAATTGATTGTAATTTAAATTTATGAATATAAAAATCTGTCATTTGACATTGGCAGTTTAAATAAATTTATCGTCGCTAATGAGAAACAGAAAAAACGATTACAGATAAAAATAACCGTTAACCAAATTAAAAAATAAATATGCAAACAGCACAAAACATATATACAGACCCGGCAACACTATCGACTTTAAAAGTCGGTGCCCGCGAAAAAAGCCCCGAAGCTATCAGGGGCGTCGCCAAGCAGTTCGAGTCATTATTCGTACAAATGATGCTGAAAAGTATGCGCGATACCGTGCCGGAAAGTGAATTGTTTGGTAGCAAGGCCGGCAAAATGTATCAGGAAATGTATGACAAACAACTAAGCATGAATATTTCTACTGGCAAGGGCATAGGCCTGGCCAGCACGATTGAAAGACAGTTGGGTGGCACGCCGGAAAATGAATTAATTGATAAAAAAATTGGAAAATATTTATCTAATCCCAAGCCAGTTGATATGCCCGTCGAAAGTAATGTCACCTTGTTTAAATTACGTAAAGAAAATATTGATGTGACGTCGGTTTCACAAAATGAACAAAATAATAAATCTGCTGGTTTATGGTCTGGCGCAAAAGAGTTTATTAACGACATCTGGCCCTATGCGCAACGTGCAGCAAATGAGCTGGGTGTGGATGCGAAGGTGCTGGTGGCACAATCTGCACTGGAAACCGGTTGGGGAAAATATACTCCGAAGCATGCAGATGGCAGTAACAGCTTTAACCTGTTTGGTATAAAAGCTGACTCACGCTGGCAGGGCGATAAACTGGAAATTACTACTCGCGAATATCGCCACGGTGTAATGCAACAAGAGCAGGCCGGATTTCGCGCTTATAAATCAACGGCACAGGCCTTTGACGATTACACCCGCTTTATTTTAGATAACCCGCGTTACCAGCAGGCGCTGGAACATGGATATGACGGTGCGGCTTATGCGCGTGAATTACAAAAAGCCGGATATGCAACTGACCCGAATTATGCGAAAAAGATTGACCGCATACGCAACAGTGAGGCAATGCAAAGCTATATGCCTGAGTTATCGCCAACGGGTTGAATCTGTAATCTATTTTTGTAGGCGGGATTTAAATCTCCCCCGGCCCGTCTTTTTTTAAGAAGTGGGGCATGAGTTTTTGTCTTGTACATAAGAGGCAAGCATGACTTAAAAGGCGGGCTGAGGCAGATTTTTTTCCTTAGACCGCTCATTTACTAAGAAAGAAGCTGTACACAAAGAGTAAAGAATTAACTAAAAGTGCCGATAACCTGATAACGCTGTCAGGAAGACGGTTGAACAGGCCAGATATATTACGGCCGGGTAAAAATAGGAAAGTGAGGCTATATGCCAATTTTAAATAACTCAATTAGTGGTTTGCGGGCTTTTCAGTCTGCGCTTAGTACCGTCTCACACAATATCTCAAATGTTGAAACAGAAGGTTACAGTCGACAGCGAGTTGAGTTTTCCAACCGTAACCCAACTAAAATAGGCGATTCTTTTTTCGGGCAGGGCGTTGGTATAAGTGACATTGACCGAATTATCGATGAATTTACGGTGGGTAATATTCGGGAATTTAGTTCGTCTTATAACCGCCTTGATACAATGGATGATTTTGCCAGCCGGCTGGAAAATTTAATCGCCGATGAGCAAGGCAGCTTATTGCCATCAATGGATAATTTTTTTAATTCCGTTAATGATGTGGCCAATGATCCCGCATCCAGTGCACCACGTACGGTCATGTTGAGTCAGGCGGAAAATCTTCAGGCGCGCTTTAATTCACTATCTACTGAAATGCAAAAACTCGATGAAGAGATTGATCAGCGAATCAGTTTTGAAGTATCTGATATTAACGCAATTACAACTGAAATTGCCCGGCTTAATGACAGTATTCAACGCATAAGTAGCTCGGATAAACAGCCAGCTGATTTGCTGGATAAGCGTGATGTATTACTGCAAAAGCTATCAGAAAAAATATCGGTTTCTGTTGTTGAACAGGTTGATGGTACGTTAAATGTTTTAGCGGGTACCGGGCAGTTACTGGTGACCGGCTCTCTTTCAACAAGGCTAGAAACCGTCCCTGAAAATGCTCAGCCCGACCGCCTGGGTATTTCTTTAGTTAGCTCCGGTGGCAGTGTTGATATTACCAGCAATGTTACCGGCGGTAGTTTGGGAGGTTTACTGGATTACCGTAATAATGTTTTAGATCCGGCACAAAATGCTTTAGGGCGAACCGCAATTGTACTGGCCGATTCATTTAATAATCAGCAAAATAATGGTTATGATTTAAATGGTAATCTAGGTACAAATTTTTTCAGTGCGGGGACTCCGCAGGTTCTATCTGCAAATAGTAATAACCCCGCAACTGGAATTCCGACGGCAACGATTACGAATGCGGGCGTATTAACCACGTCAGACTATCGGGCAGATTTTGCCGGCGGTAACTATACCATTACACGCTTAAATGATAACGCTATTGTTGCCGGACCCGCCGCGGGTCCTGTGTTTGCCGGTGTTGATGGAATTGATTTTGATTTTAGCGGCATTGGTGCGGTTGCCGGTGATTCATTTAGAATCCGTCCCTCCAGACTGGGTGCAATCGGCTTTCAAAATCTGATCACGGATACCAATCAGATTGCGGCGGCTTCTCCGCTTAGAGCTAGCAGTAATACAACCAATCTTGGAAATATTGATATATCGAATGAGGTGGTAACGGACAATACCAATGTTGATTTATTAAATACGGTGACGGTTACATTTAATAGTCCGGCGGGTACATTTGATGTGTTTGATGTAACCAATGCAACGGTATTAGCGGCAGGGGTTGCTTATACAGACGGCATGAATATTTCATTTAATGGCTGGCAGGCACAACTGTCTGGCTCACCGGAAGCCGGTGATGTATTAACCATGGAAGAAAATATTGGCGCAGCGAGTGATAATCGCAATGCACTATTACTGGCGGATCTAAGTAATCAAAAATTACTGGATGGGGGAACAGCAACCTATGAACAGTCATACAGTGCTCTGACATCAAGCGTTGGCGCGGTTACCCAGCAGATAAAAATTAATCTGGATGTAGAAGACAGTTTATTAACTGGAGCCGTTGCAGAGCGTGAAAGTATCTCCGGTGTAAATCTGGATGAAGAGGCGGCAAATTTAATTAAATTTCAACAGGCATATCAAGCGGCAGCACGGGCAATACAAACCGCACAACAGATATTTCAGACATTACTGGATGCAACCTGAAATACAATAAATAATTATTCCGTGTTTTTTAGCGGATTAAATTAAGTTTGAGTAAAATATTATGCGAGTTTCAACATCATTTATTAACAGTCAGAGTATAAAAAATATGCTCGATCAGCAATCGAATCTAATTCGAACGCAGGAGCAGTTATCCACGGGCAAGAATATACTTGTACCATCAGATGATCCCAGTGGTACATCGAGAGTACTGGATTTAAATGATGCAATTAATAAAATTACCCAGCAAAATGAAAATGCAGATTTTGCTACGCAACGTTTAGGTCTGGAAGAAAGTACACTTGATAGCAGTAAAAATGTTTTGCAACGGGTGCGGGAATTAACAGTACAGGCAGCCAATACCGGTGTGAATGATTTACAGTCTGAACGTATTATTGCACAGGAAATGCGTGAAAAGCTCGACGAGATTTTTGATTATGCCAACACCCGGGATGCATCAGGTGAATATATTTTTTCCGGCTTTCAGTCTGGTACACAGGCATTTACAACGGATGGTCTGGGTAACTACAGTTACAATGGTGATCAGGGTCAGCTGGCATTACAAATTGGCTCTAACCGGCAGGTTGTTGCCAATGATAACGGCGCCGATGTTTTTCAGAATATTCGCACCGGTAATGGTGTTTTTAGTGTTGATGCTGACCGAACTAATTCGGGGTCGGGGATTATTACAACCGGTAGTGTACGTGACCCTGGGGCGTATCAGGCGAATGATTTTAGCATTCAGTTTACTTCGTCTACCACTTATGACGTGATTAACAATACCACATCAACCACTATATTAACCGGGCAGGATTATACGGATGGTGGCTCTATTGTGTTTAATGGTGTGGAATTAACCATTAAAGGTGAGCCTGATATTAACGATGTTTATACCGTGCAGGCCAGTCGTAATCAGGATGTTTTTACCAGCATAGATAATTTAATCAGAGAAATGGAAAACCCCGCATCGGGTAATGTCCGCGGAAGTTTTGGTGGTGGTTATACCACTAATGGATTTGATGTGGCTGACACCGTGAGTTTTGATATGGTTTTTGATGGTAGAACGGTGAGCGTATCCCGGCTGGTTGCAGGCGCAGATACCGACCTGTCTATTGCCACCGCATTATTAACTGACCCGGTGGCAGGTATCGCTGCCGATCCCAATGTAACTGATAATGGTGATGGGACTTATACGCTTGCTGGAACAACCCCAGGCATGAGCATGACCTTTCAGTTAAACGGTAGCGACATTGTATTTGTGAGCCGCGGTGGTGATGGTATAGCCAGTAATAGTTTACAGTTTACGAATTTCGCAGATGATGATGG
>CAZHEA010000002.1:0-34313 GCA_964531165.1 uncultured Thiotrichaceae bacterium | reverse complement strand
GTGATGGTATAGCCAGTAATAGTTTACAGTTTACGAATTTCGCAGATGATGATGGCAGCGGAGCCGGCAATGTTGCCAGCCTGGATTTGACATCAACAGGAAATAGTCTGTCGTCAGCAGCAACAGTAAGTGCCGGTGGTACAGAAACATTTTTGCCCGGTGCATTAAATGAAACTTTTTTATCCCAGCAATTTGCCAACGCATTAAATAATATTGACCGTGCAATAGAAAATATAATTGATGTGCAAACCCGTGTCGGTGGACGAATGAATTCTATTGATAGTCAGATAACCGAAAATGAAGGGCGTGAGCTACAGTTGCAGCAAACCCGCTCCGATATAGAAGATCTGGATTTTGCTGAAGCGATTAGCCAGTTAAACTTTCAAAGTACGGCACTGCAGGCGGCACAACAAAGTTATGTGAAAATTCAAGGTCTGTCGTTGTTTGATTTTATATAAGATATTTTAGTAGTACCCCGTTAACTTAAATAGTATCGTCATTCCCGAATGCCTGTGTCGGGAATCCAGTGGCTGGGTGTATTTAATATTTCCGAGTGTATGAATGAGCTGGAAAGAATTTAACAGGAATTACAGCATAGAAAAATAAAACAAAAATAAATTACGGGCAATTATGATAAGCCGTAACCGCTTTACTGGCATTACGTAGTGATAAAAAATCTTCGCTTAAACTGGCATGATCTTTTTTATAATTATTTAATATACCTTTGTCCAGATTCAACAGATCTAAAATATTTTTTTGATGTTGCTGCGCATTATTTTCATTGGTCGGGTTATCTGCAAAGTATTTTTTTATCAAATTATCCCGTTTAACAGCAATATCCTGCATCGATTCCCAATCTGATTTATCAGCCATAGCGATTAATTTTTCGCTATAGTCTAATATCATTTGCCAGCGGGCATTAGCCTTTTTTTCAGCCATGCTTATTGCTTTTTATGGTGAAAGTTTTCAGGAATGGCATCCCATGCGCCTTTTATTTCCAGTAGCAATCCACTAACTTCATCAAGAATTTCAGCATCATTCTGTACATTAGCCTCAAGTAGTCTGCGGGCCATGTAATCATAAAGTGAATCCAGGTTGTCAGATATTTCACCTTCCGCATCCATATCCAGTGAACTTTGTAAGCCGGCAACAATAGAAATAGCCTTACCAATCTGTACGCTTTTATCTGCCATGGCTTCATGGGCAATACTGTTTTTTGCCTGCGCAATACGGGTAAGAGCACCTTCCATTAATAATTTAATTAACTGGTGGGGGCTGGCATTATCAATCTTGCCCTGGCTGCTATGGGTTTTATATTGTTGAACTGCATTTTGTGTGTTCATAATTCACCTGTTTGTGTCGATACGAGTTATCGATCTTAATTTTCAATATTAATTTTTGGTCTTATATTTTAAATCTTAATTGTTGCCAATGTTCTTAGTAATATTGCTGCTGATATCGAGTTGTTGTAATAAAAAATCACCGCTGGCCTTAAGCTGAGCAACTAAAATATCCATCGCGGTAAACTGAGAGCGTATGCGTCTTTCTACAGACTCAAGGCGTCGTTCAAGGTCGCCCCTTGATAGTGCAATTTCATCCAGTTCTCTGTCCAGGCTATCCGAACGGGTAGAAATGATTCCATTGTTATCAAGATAATTACCCAGCAAACTATCAATTTGAGCTGCTATACCATTGTCACCTGAAAAAACTTTACCCACATCGTCGAAGTTGTTGTCTATTGCTCGGGCTAATGATTCGCTATCTAAAGATAAAGTGCCATCATTCTCTGTGCGAATACCCAACTCAGCAAGATTGGTGAAATCACTTTCTACGCCACTGACTGACGTGCTGATAATTCTGCGTATCTGGATTTCAATTGCGGTTGTTGTTGAGTCACCGGTGAGTAAACCTTTGGTGTTGGTGGCGGTATCATAATCAGTCAACTCATTAACGATGTTCATTAAACTGTTAAATTTATCTACAAAATTTTGAATCTTGCCTTCAACACCGAGTTTATCCAGTGTCACGGTGAGGGTTTCCTGGGTGCCAGGTTCGGCTTTTACTGCCGTTATTGTGACCCCTTCAATTGCATTTTTAAATTCATTGGTGTTGCTGCTAACCTGAAACCCATCGACCAGTAGTTGAGCATTTTGTGCCGGCTCTATTTCTGTCATCTGGTTATTGATATCGCCGGCAACAAAAAACAGGCGGGATAAACCACTGTTATCTGTATCATTACCGTCTTCGTCGCTAACGACAATGCTGATTTCGTTGTCTGCACCGGAGGTATTAGATGTTAAAATTAGCTTTGATACATTGCCACCCGCGCCATCATCTACTGTGAGAATACTGGCACTAATACCAATATTATTACTGGCGTTATTAATAGTGTCTTTAATACCTTCCAGTGACTGGTTTGCAGTTGAAACATTAATTTGAAATGACTTTCCGTTCGCACCAATCACCAGTGATCCATTACCTACCACTGTTGAGCGGGTAGCAAAATCGCCGGATGCCAGTTTATGGGCTTTAGCCAGCTGGGTCACTTCAATGCTGGTATTCATGGTAGCCGCTTCATTGGTACCGGTGGCAATAAACAGATCATTATTGCTGGATGTGACATTCCTTGCCTGAAAATCGGCAAGATCTTGCAGCCCCTGAGCGGTTTTCTGGAAATCAGAAAGACTACTTTTAAGTGAGCCGAAAGCCGTAATGCTGGCCTGAACCTTAGCTTCCTGTAAATTCAGGCGATTCTCAACCGGCGCGCGCTCTACCGCCACTAACTGCGTGACAATGTTCTCGATATCAAGACCAGAGCCGGAACCTGCTGCCGTAATAGTCGCCATGTGAGTACCTCAAAATGGGGCGGAAAAAATCTGTTACGTTTGTATATATCTAACACACACAGCAAAAGCTGTACCAAACATAAAATTATTTTCAAACCTTAGTCTGAAAAAATAATCCCCCGTTACCTGCAGAGCCCAGATTTTCTGAAATGCTAAGCACCTCATCCGGTGGAATCTGACGGACAATCTGATTGGTTTCAGAATCTATTACTTTAATAATAGTACGTCCATCCGCATCTGAGATGCTAAATTGCAAAGAACGCTGTATATTTTGAGTATATTCATTGATATTACTCACCGCTTCTTCGAGCTTGTCCTGAAAGTCCTGTAATTCCTCTGCCGACTTGTCCGCTTTTTCAGATATATTCTGAGCAATCTGCTTTGAATCAGCTGCTGTGGGTTTGCTTACAACGGGCTGACTGGGAGCTGCGTTACTTTGTGTAGTGTTCGGAGGCGTTCCCTGAACATTACTGGAGCGTACGGCAGCACCTGCCGATGCCTGAACCTGGATCGGGCGAGAGGGGGGTATTGTGATATTAATATCTGTAGCCATAACCTTCACCAATTAAACTGGAAACATCCCAGGGGGATAAATCCACCTGAGATATTTTGTTCGATTTATCATTATAAGTTTTAATGATTCATCTCCGGCCTACTGTAATAGTGCCAGTACTTGCTGTGGTAAGGCGTTAGCCTGTGACAGTACCGAAATACCTGCCTGTTGCAGAATCTGCGCCCGGGTCAGGTTTGCTGTTTCAGTTGCGAAGTCAGCATCTAAAATCCGCGACCGTGCAGCCGAGAGGTTTTCGATGGTTGCTGCCTGATTTGATACAGTAGAGTCAAGGCGATTTTGAGTCGCACCCAAACCAGCTCGAATGGTGGAAATTTGTGATAATGCACCATCGATAACTGAAATTGCCGAATTAGAGCCTTCAACGGTCGATATATCAACCGCAGCTAGACTGTTCAGTTGAGGACTGGCTCCAGCGAAACCGGCTTTAGCCAGGTTATTACCCGCTAAACTAAACACCGATGCAGCGTTGAGTTCAATAGTGCCTTGACCGGTTAATGCGGTTGTAGCTCCATTAACACCCGCTGTAGGAGCGGCACCAACGATAGCAACAGTAGTACCGGTTGAAACTGGCTCAGTAACCGTTAAGTTGCTTACACCTGCACCCAGCAGATCAGATGTAAGTGTAATAACACCTGCACCACTGTCAGTGGCCTGTATATTCGTACTAAGAGCAGCGTATTGGGTGTTAACGGCATTAAAGAAATTAGTACCCGCAGCCGCTTCAGTTGTTCCCAGGTTAACCCCGATATTATCTGCACCCAGAGCCGTACCACCTAGTAGAGTAAACTCATAAGTTACCCCACCTACATTTAGCGTGTCACCAACCGCTGCACCTATACCCGCTGTTGCGGCGTTATTAACTGTTAGTGTGCCAGCGTTACCCGCACCTGCAGTAGCCGTGATATTAGAGGTTGTCGTTGTTTGTACATCTGAGGCAAAGGTTAGTGTAGCACCAGCTGATGTTGCTACAGCTGAAGCATTAGTTGTTGTATTGGCTTCAAAAGCAACCACGATAGCTGCCGCATCAGCCGCCGCTGCCGCCGCATCAGCGCCACCATCGGCTGCACCAACTGAAATATTACCAGAGCCAAGTACCGTACCTGTTGCTGCTATATTAAACTCAAAAGTAACACCATTAACAGAGAGGGTGTCACCATCTGCAACATCAGTACCGAAGACAGTCGTCACTGTTGGGGCCGCGCCTACAGCACCGCCGGCAAAGTCAACAGTAGTGGTGGAAGCCGTTGCTGTGCCATCTCGTACTTCTAAGCCAGTGGCATTTTCTACTCGATTTAAGCCCGCTGCACCATTGGACGAAGTAATAGCAATGTCTTTACCTGTGGCGGATGCCAGCGTTAATTCACCCGTATTTAAATCAGATACTGCGGTTACGCCAGTTTGACTAGTCACGGCATTAATTGCAGCAGCAACATTTGCACCCTGTGTCGCGATAGTATTTGAGCCACCAACAGCGCCTAAATTTACGCCGTTTATTAACAGGTCACCTGAACTAAGAGACTGGTTACGAAGTAGTGAATTAGCACCGACGAGAGAGGTCGATGCGGTTGCACTCACACCGGTCTGGTCTGTTACATTATTAATCGTTGCTGCCTTATCTTCAGCAGAGCCTGTAGTTGAAACACCTACATCAACACCGTTAATGGTGACATCGCCAGCAACAAATGCAGCACTCGATACTGCAACAGCTCCATTGGCCTGATATGAACCTAAACTTGATAATGAAGCATCACCGATGGTAACAGAGATAGTTTCATTCGCGTTTGCACCTACCTGAAATTGCTGAGCCGCAAAATTACCATTCAGTATTTTCTGGCCATTAAACGTTGTAGTGGAAGAAATACGATCTAGCTCTTGTAACAGTGCCTGCGCTTCAAGGTTAAGTGCGTCACGGTCAGAAGACGAGTTAGATGCGTTAGCAGACTGTAAACTCAGTTCACGAATACGCTGCATAATATTGCTTGATTCACTTAATGAGCCCTCAGCAGTCTGAGTCAGTGAAATTGCATCGTTAGCATTTCTTACCGCCTGAGTTAAACCTCGAATCTGTGTAGTAAAACGTTCTGAAATCGCCAGACCCGCAGCATCATCCTTTGCACGGTTGATACGCAAACCAGAGGATAGACGTTCGAGTGAGGTAGTTAATGCGCTCTGAGATTTATTCAGATTACGCTGTGCGTTTAATGACGCGACGTTCGTGTTGACAACTTGTGGCATGACTTGATTCCTCCCTTCCAGTAAACGCTGATGCTTAGTGGAAGCTGTGGTTTGCGCTATTTAGTTAGCGTTGTTTTTAAGCATATATGCTTTGTTCAGTTACGTTAACGGCCGGGCTTTGGAAAACTTTAAGTAAATATTGCACTGATAGGAGAAATAACTTGATATTAAAATGTATCTTATTGATTTATTTAAATAAATTAAATGTGTGAGGCGATTAAACCGGCCCTGTATCAGGGCATATATATATGCAGTATTTAATAATCTGGATAATAGTCCAGAGTTGACGGGGGGAGATGGCGGATAACTGGCGCAGGGTTGATAATCGGTTCCAATTAGAAAAATTAGCATATTGATAGCGTAAGGTTTTGAATTTATGAGGAAAATAAGCTGACAATTTTTTGACATTCTGGATTTACCTGCTTTACTCATTAATATAGATAAAATAAATGAAATTTATAAAACAGGTTTAATATGTCAAACACCCCCCCGCAACCGGGTATTTTATTGGTTGAAGATAATTCCTCTTTATTTAATGAAATAAAGTCATTGATGAGCTTTATCGGTTATGAAACATTTTATGTTAATGATCTTGATGCATTAACCGGTGCACTTAATAGTGGTGAGTTTAAATGCGTGCTGTTAGGCGAGTTTCAGGGTGAAGCATCCCGTATCGAAGCACTGCAAAAAATCCAGGATGCAAATCTGTCGGTTATTCTATTTAATCAGCACAAAACCAATTTAGAAAAATACCAGTCACAGTTCGATTCAATTGTTAGTAATCTGCAAATGCCCCTTAAATATGAGGCCGTATCTGCGGCTCTGGAAAAAGTCAGTGAGCAGGTACAGACGACTGCTGGCGCATCTGTAAAACGGCTTATTAGCCGTATACCCAAACTTGGTGGCAGCAGCGCAGCTATTCAGTATGTACGGACGATGATCGAACAGGTAGCGAAAACCGATGCCAGCGTGTTAATTCTAGGCGAATCCGGTACCGGTAAAGAAGTGGTGGCGCGTAATGTTCATGCTTTATCCAATCGTTGTAAGGCGGGGTTTGTGCCGGTGAACTGTGGAGCGATACCCGCAGATTTATTAGAAAGTGAATTATTCGGTCACGAAAAGGGTGCGTTTACCGGCGCTATTAGTGCGCGCCAGGGCCGATTTGAGCTGGCGGAGAAGGGTACGTTATTTCTTGATGAAATAGGTGATATGAGTTTGCCGATGCAGGTAAAGCTACTGCGGGTATTACAGGAGCGTACATTCGAGCGGGTAGGCAGTAATAAAAGCATTCAATCAAATGTACGTATTTTAGCTGCAACCCATCGAAATCTTGAAGCCAGTATAAAAGATGGTACATTCCGCGAAGATTTATTTTACCGGCTGAATGTTTTCCCCATCGAGTTACCTTCATTACGTGAACGTTTAGAAGATGTACCGTTTTTATTGCAGGATCAGATCGATAAGCTGGAAGCCGATAATCGCGGTACAGTGCGTTTAACTGCGGAAGCCACTGAGTTACTTAGCCAGTATTCCTGGCCGGGTAATGTCCGGGAGTTATCAAATTTAGTAGAACGCTTATCTATTTTATATCCGGATAGTATTGTTGATGCCCAACACCTGCCGCCAAAGTACCAGCCGGCTTCAGTATTTAAAGCGGAAACTGAAGCCTTTACCTCTAAGCCGGAATTTAATCCAGCACTGATGTTTGCCGATTTAGATGAAAATGATGATATTGAAAAAAGTTTATTAAAAAAATTACCAACAGATTTGCCACAGAAAATTTCCGATGGATTTTCAGAAGTCGCCATTACAACACACAGTTCAACGCTTAATGAAGGCGGTATGGACTTGAAGGAACATCTGGCAAATTTAGAAGTGCAATTGATTAAACAGGCACTGGAAAAAACTGCCGGGGTGGTGGCACATGCCGCGAAATTATTGCAAATGCGGCGAACAACGTTAGTTGAAAAATTAAAAAAATATAATATTAAGACGTAAACTTTAGCTTTCCTAATCCACTTTTTTCAAAGATGGAGAGATAAAGTCTTTTACTTAAATGAAGATAGAAAATATTGCTACTGCTCCGTTATAAAAATAAAATACCCTTCAGTATAATTCATTACAAATATCCCCGGCAATTCCTTGCCACTAAGCCGAATAATTGACTCTTATTTGCCACCGGTTTTGTAAGTGGTTGTATTTTCTGAAAAAATAATTCTGGCACGCTAAATGCTCCACTACTGTTAAGTCGAACAAAAGTGACATAAACACGACATGCAGCCATCAGCTAATTTAAAGATAAACGATAATTCAATTAATACAGCAGAACAACTGGTTCAGGATCCGGCACAGTTAGTCGCGGCTTTTGAACAGTTCGGGCGCTTGTCAGATCAGTTACAGCAGTCATATCAGGACCTCGATCAGCGTGCGGCGGAGTTAACGGAACAACTTGCCTGTGCACAAAATGAACGTTTAAAGCAGTTAGCGGAAAAAGAAAAACTAGCCCATCACCTTGAATCTTTATTAAATGCGTTGCCAGCCGGGGTTTTGATGATAGATGAACAGGGTGTGATCAACACCGCGAACCCAGCTGCGGAGAGTTTTTTAGAACAAAGCTTAATTGGTAAAGAGTGGCGGCGGGTTTATGCTCATCAGGTAGCACGGCATAGTGAACAGGATTTACATTTAAACTCCGGGCGTATTTTAAGCTTAAAAAAACAGTCACTGGATAGCGTTAATGATAAATCCGTAATTAAAACAGACAGCTTTTCACCGGCCGGTGAAATTATTCTATTAGATGATATTACTGAGCAGCGAATGCTGGAAAGTTTGTCAGATCGTCAGAATCGTTTGGCGGCAATGGGCCAGATGGCAGCTGGCCTGGCTCATCAATTACGTACGCCGTTGGCATCAGCGGTTTTATATGCATCTCAACTTAATCAGTTTGCCTCTGATAATCCACATGAAAAGAAGGCCATAGATAAGATTCGCACTTGTATGCGCTATCTTGAAAAGTTGATTAACGATATGTTGATGTACGCAAAGGGCGGCGAATTTTCGGAACAACAATTTCAGCTGAATGATTTACTGGTGACATTTAATACGCGTATAGAAACCCAGTTGCGAGAGCATAATGTGCAACTACGTATCGTTAGCAGTGTGGATGATATTCAGTTAACCGGTAGCTTAGATGCGTTAGTGAGTGTGGTAATTAACCTCGCTGAAAATGCCATTCAGGCTTGTGAGAGAATTGATAGTGCGCAGTGTGAAATTGAACTTGAAGTTTATCAGCAGGCGGATCATCTAATTATAGCGGTGCGTGATAACGGCCCGGGTTTAAGTGCTGATGAGCAGGAAAAAGTATTTCAGCCATTTTTTACCCAACGAGATGGCGGTACCGGTTTAGGTTTAGCAGTAGCGCAATCTATTGTACAGGCGCATCACGGTGACTTACGTGTAAATTCACAGCCGGGTAAAGGTGCAAACTTTTATATCTGCCTGCCGCTCAATCGTAATGAGCAATTTCTGGCCAGTGGCCAGCAGAAAAAATATAGTTCTGAAGAGATAAATTTCAAATAGTTTTAAATAAATAATAAAGCGATAAATGCCAAATAAACTGGAGAATTTGATGACACAAAACAAACAACAATGCGTTGATATTTTAATTGTTGAAGATGATGATCAGCTACGCGAAGCAATATGTGATACCTGTGAAATGTCAGGATACTCTGTTATTTGTGCCGAACATGGACAGGCCGCACTGGTTCGTTTGAGTGAATATAAATTTAAGCTGGTGATTAGTGATGTGCAGATGCAGCCGATGGATGGATCCGAATTGTTAAAGCAGATAAAGCAGAAGTATTCAGAATTACCAGTGGTTGTTATGACCGCTTATGCAAGCATTGAAAAAGCCGTGGATTTTATGCGACTGGGTGCGGCAGATTATCTGGTTAAACCGTTTGAAGCGGAAGAGCTTCAACAGGTTATAAAAAAGTATATTAATAATGATGTTGTGGTTAAGCACGAAATGGAATTACTGGCTGAAGATGAAAAAATGCAGTCATTAAAATTATTGGCCAGTAAAGTTGCGCAAAGTGATGCGACGGTTTTATTGTGCGGTGAAAGTGGTGTAGGAAAAGAGGTATTTGCCCAGTTTATTCATAATCAGTCGCAACGTGTTACACAAAGTTTTGTGGCAATTAACTGCGCGGCCATTCCTGAAAATATGCTCGAGGCAGTTTTATTTGGTTATGAAAAAGGCGCATTCACTGGTGCGGTGCAGGCAACGCCCGGAAAATTTGAACAGGCTCAAAATGGGACGTTGCTGCTCGATGAAATATCAGAAATGGATGCGGCGTTGCAGGCCAAACTACTACGTGTTCTGCAGGAAAAAGAAGTTGAACGCCTGGGCGGAAGAAAAGTCATTAAGCTGAATGTGCGCGTTCTGGCAACGACAAATCGTAATTTAAAAGAAGAAGTTAAGACGGGACGATTTAGAGAAGACCTGTTTTATCGCTTGAGTGTGTTCCCGATTCAAATTCCACCGTTACGTGAACGTGTGGCAGATATTATTCCGATCGCTAAAAAACTGTTAAATAAAAATATTCTCAGTGAATCTGAAACACTGATATTAACCTCCGATGCACAGCAAAAGTTAATTAATCATTCATGGAAAGGTAATGTCCGTGAGTTGGATAATGTGATGCAACGGGCGCTTATTTTTAAAGATGGAAATGAAGTGTGTGCTGCGGATATTCATCTTGAAACAGATGATTATGAATTTAGCGATAGCCGTCATAAGTCGGTTGAAGACAGGGACTCTGAGTTAGTGAACGGTCTTAAAGATCGTGAACAGCAATTAATACTGGAAGCGTTGAAAGCCGGTAATGGAAGTCGTAAATATGCAGCAGAGAGACTGGGAATAAGCCCGCGGACATTAAGATATAAATTAGCCAAAATGCGTGATTCAGGTATCAGTATATAGTGAAAATGAGCGGAGACTGTTTATGAGTGATATGAATATAAATCAGGTATTAGCACAAATGCGTGTACTGGAAGCTCAGGCAAAGGCGCAGGCCGACAATGTACAGTTTGGTGCGCAAGCGCTTAGTGTTAAAGAAGCCGGTGTGGTGCAGAATACGGATTTTTCTGAAGTGCTATCCAACTCAATTAATAATATTAATGATAATTTAATGAAGTCTGGTGAAATGGCCAAAGCCTTTGAAAAAGGTGATTCAAATATAAGTATGGCAGAGCTGATGATTAATATGGAGAAGGCCAGTGTTTCATTTCAGGCGATGACCAGTGTTAGAAATAAGTTATTAACCGCATATAAAGAAATTATGAATATGTCGGTGTAAAGATAGCCGGTAGTAAAATGTTTTCTATTGAGTAAAACTCATTTAAAGGTTTAAAAATGGCAGAACAAATAGCAGCACAACCCACCACTATGATGATTCCTGTGCCACGTTTTATCGGTGCATTATTAGGCATAGTGGTAACCGTACTGGTTAGTATTGGTATTTATACCTGGGGAACTACGCCAAGTTTTTCTTCTTTATATAACGGTCTTGAACCGGGTGACGCCGCAGAAGTGGTGGCCGCTTTACAATCGGCGGGAATTCCCTATGAATTAAATGCCGCATCCGGTTCGATAATGGTGGAATCCGGCCGGGTACATGAAGCGCGATTAAATTTAGCTGCACAGGGTTTACCTAAAGGTACGGCGGTTGGGGTTGAAATGTTGCAGCAGGAGCAGAGTTTCGGTACTTCGCAATTTGTAGAAAGTGCGCGCTATCATCATGCAATGGAAACGGAACTGGCACGCACCATAAGTACAATGCGAAATGTTAAATCTGCACGGGTGCATCTGGCCATTCCCAAATCTTCAGTGTTTGTTCGCAAACAGCAAAAGCCCACGGCATCAGTGGCATTAAATTTATATGGAGGGCGGGTGATTGAACAGGGGCAGGTGAATGCGATTATTCATCTGGTAGCATCCGGTATTTCAAATTTGTCATCTGAAAGTGTTACGGTGGTTGACCAGAACGGTAATCTTTTATCTTCCGGTGATATGAGCGGTAATATGGCAATGACAGGTCAGCAGTATGATTATGCACGCCAGCTTGAACAGGATTTTGAACGTCGCATTGAACATTTATTAGAGCCGATAATGGGTGTTGGAAAAGTGCGTGCAACAGTGAATGCAAAAATAGACTTTAGTCAGCAGGAAAGTACCGAAGAGCTTTATAATAATGCTAATCAAACATTACGCAGTGAGCAGTCTTCAAGTTCTGAAAAATTTGACAGATCAAATGGTGGTGTTCCTGGCGCATTGGCAAATCAACCTCCTGAAGGAGGTCGGTTGGTTGAAGGTGCTGGTGGTGTCGGTGAGGGTGGTGTAACGCCTAAACCCTTAAATGCAAGTCAGAACAATGTCAGAAACTATGAAGTTGATCGTACCATTCGTCACTCCCGCCAGAATAGCAATGTGATTGAACGGTTAACGGTTGCCGTTCTGGTTGATGATAAAGTGGTGGTTGAAGATGGTGAAACAACTCGTACACCATTAACTGTTGATGAAATAAAACGTATTACCACACTGGTGCAGCAGACCATAGGTTTTGATCAGCAACGTGGTGATCTGGTTAATGTAATCAATGCCTCATTTACACCATTAGAAGCAATTGAAGATTTACCGGAACCGTCTATGATGGATAATAAGTGGGTACAGTTTGCGCTAAAATGGATCTGGCCGTTTATCCTCATACTTGTTGTTATCTTTACGATTTTAAAACCATCAATTAATGGCCTGACCTCTTATGTGCCGCCTACGCCGGTACTCGAAAACTCACAAGCCGGTGAAGGTGCGCAAGGTGGTAAGGTAGATGCAGATGGTAATCCGGTGGGTGAAGACGGGGTTGCGCAGCTTGAACATCAGGAAGGCGCTATACCTTTGCCCAATGATTCAGATCAGAAAATAGAATTTGCTAAATCAATGGTACAGCAGGATCCTAAAAAAGTGGCTAATGTTGTTAAAGACTGGGTCGGCAACGAATCATAAATGTGTGAATAAATATGACAGATGAAAATCCAACATCATTAACCGGAGTTCAGCGAGCAGCAGTATTGCTAATGGCAATGGGTTCGGAAAACGCGGCGGAAGTGCTAAAACATTTAAACCCGAAAGAGGTGCAAAGCCTGGGTGCTGCAATGGCAAGTATGGACAATGTTAATAAAGTCACAATGGGCGGTGTGATGGATGACTTTATTAATGAAGTCAGTAACCAGACTTCGGTCGGTATAGGTCAGGAAGATTATATTCGTGAGATGATGGTTAATGCATTAGGCCAGGATAAGGCCAATAATATGATTGACCGCATATTGCTGGGTAGCGGTAATAAAGGCCTTGAATCATTAAAGTGGATGGATGCACGTTCAGTGGCAGAGGTCATACGGCTGGAGCACCCGCAAATTATTTCGATTGTCCTGTCCTATCTGGAACCCGATCAGTCTGCCGAAGTTTTAAAAATGTTACCGGAGCGTGCACGTCCGGATATTCTGATGCGGGTAGCAGCACTAGAAGGTATACCGCCAAAAGCGTTACAGGAACTGGATAAAATTATGGAAAAACAGTTTTCCGGTGAGCAAAATGTCAGTCAGAACTCGATGGGTGGCTTTAAAACTGCGGCAAATATTCTAAACTTTATGGAAGCCTCAATCGAAGGCGCGATTATGGATTCGATTGCCGAACATGATCAGGAAATGCAGGAAGGTATTTCTGAATTGATGTTTGTTTTTGATAATTTAAATGATGTGGATGATCGTGGCATACAGGCATTACTGCGCGAAGTATCTACCGATAGTTTAACTCTGGCATTAAAAGGTGCAGAAGAAGGGCTGAAAGAAAAAATACTTAAAAATATGTCGAAGCGTGCATCAGAAATGTTACGTGAAGATATGGAAGCCCGTGGACCGGTGCGCCTGAGTGATGTGGAAACCGCGCAAAAAGAAATTATTGCTACCGCCAGACGTCTAGCGGAAGAGGGTGATATTGTGCTCGGTGGTAGTGGTGGTGAGGAGATGGTTTAGTGAGTTTTTTAGTTTATATAATCTTATTTTAGTCATTCCTGTGCAGGCAGGAATCTAGTGACTTAATGTCACCGACAGACACTGGATACCTGTCTTGCAGGTATGACAAATATCGGGGCATAATATTTTTAAAATTGTAATAATTTATGACAAATCGATTCAAAGTTTCCGAAAGTGATATCCAGCATTATGTACCGCCCGAGTTAACCGGGAAAATTGTCGGTCTGCAGGATGAAGCGGTTCGCCCGCAAACGGTAGAAGAAATTGAAGCCCTGCAAAAACAGGCTTATGATGAAGCGGTTAAAGCCGGTCATGCACAAGGTTTAAAGCAGGGGTTGCAGGAAATGTCGTTAAAGGCTGATCAATTACAGAAGGTGTTTAACTTTTTACAACAGCCGTTAAATGAACTGGATAAACAGGTCGAGCAGCAACTCACCGAGCTGGCGATTTTACTTGCCAGCCAGTTGTTGCAAAAAGAAAGTAAACTCGATGCGCAGCATATTCAAAATCTGGTGCATGAATCGCTGGAATATTTACCAGTGAAATCACGTGATATACAGGTGCGATTAAATCCTGATGATATTGCTTTATTAAATCAGGCCGAAATTGATACCAGTGAGCAAAGCTGGAGCTGTATAGCCGATAGCAGTGTGACGGCCGGTGGTTGTGTTATTGAATCCGCCGCATCGCATATTGATGCGACGGTTGAAACTCGTGTACAGCAGTTAGTTGATCAGCTTAATTTTCATAATGAAAGCGAAGAACAATAATGTTGCAACAGAGTGAATATTTTCAGCGCTGGATAGATGACCTCGCCAGAAAACAAAGTCGCATTAGTGCACCAGAACCGGTGGTTGAAGGCCGATTAATCCGGATGGTGGGATTAACGCTGGAAGCGGTGGGTTGTGAAGCAGCAGTGGGCACCAGCTGTAATATTATTGCACCGGGTAATCATTGTATTGAAGCGGAAGTGGTGGGCTTTTCCGGAGATAAAACTTATTTAATGGCGATGGGGGAGAGTCGTGGTTTAATTCCCAATGCGAAAGTTATTCCAGTGGGACACTCCAGTTCAATAGAAATTTCAGATGGATTTTTGGGCCGGGTGATTGATGGTCGCGGTCGGCCTTTAGACGGTAAAGGTCCAATTAAAAATAATTCAGATCTTGCTGTGCATATGCCACTCGCGGGTAAAATCATCAACCCGTTAATGCGCGATCCAATTAATCAACCGCTGGATGTGGGGGTGCGTGCAATTAATTCACTGCTCACCGTGGGACGTGGCCAGCGTATGGGTTTATTTGCCGGTACCGGTGTGGGTAAAAGTATTTTGCTCGGGATGATGACAAAATACACCGAAGCTGATGTGATTGTGGTCGGGCTGATTGGTGAACGGGGTCGTGAAGTTAAAGAATTTGTGCAGGATATTTTAGGTGATGATGGTATTAAACGTGCCTGTGTTGTTGCAGCACCTGCCGACTCATCGCCATTAGTGAGAATTCACGGTGCCATGTTGGCTACCAGTGTAGCGGAGTATTTTCGTGATCAGGGTAAAAAAGTTTTATTGTTAATGGATTCTTTATCGCGTTTTGCACAGGCACAACGCGAAATCGGTCTATCAATTTCCGAACCGCCGGCAACCAAAGGTTATCCACCTTCGGTGTTTGCGCGAATTCCGCAATTAGTTGAACGTGCGGGAAATGGTCAGGCGGGACAGGGTTCGATTACTGCATTTTATACGGTGCTAACCGAAGGCGATGATAATAATGACCCGATTGCTGATGCGGCGCGGGGAATATTAGATGGTCATATTGTATTGTCGAGACAGCTTGCCGATATGGGACAGTATCCGGCGATTGATTTAGAGTCTTCAGTAAGTCGGGTGATGCCGATGGTAACCAGTGAAGCGCAGCAACAATCCAGCCAGCAGATAAAACAACTATACTCAATCTACGAGCAGAATAAAGATCTGATTAACGTGGGTGCCTATCAACAGGGAAGTAATCCAGAAATTGACCGGGCGATTGCAATGCAGCCGCATATTCAACAGTTTATGCGCCAGTCTATGAATCAGTCTGTTTCGTTTCAGCAGAGTCAGCAGATGTTAACTGAGCTGCTGGCAAAAGCTGAAAATAATGATGTTGCGTGAGTGACTTATAAAAGTATTTTTTAAATGCGTTCAAAACGAATTCAACCAATTGCCAGGCACGCCGACCAGCTGCAACAACAGGCAGTGCAAATTTTTGTGGCAGCCCAACAAGCGGTGGTAGATGCACAATTGCAGCTGGAACAGCTAATCGAGTACCGTAGTGAATATAATAGTGGGCGGGTGAGTGCTCATTTAAATGCGATGCAGCTAAAAGATTATCAGTGCTTTTTAAATAAATTAAATCAGAGTATTGAGCAGGCACGGATGAATATTCTGCAAAAAAAGCAAATCTGTGAGCAACAAAAGCTCAGCTGGTTGAAAACTCGCTCACGTAGTAAAGCGCTGGATGCGGTGATCGTGAAGTATAAAGTAGAAGAAGCCAGAATTGAAGCCCGTATTGAACAGAAAGAGCAGGATGAGTTTGCCAGCCGTATTAAACGTTAGGGTCGATTAACCAAATTGGCCCGTCAATTGCATTTGTCTAAGTAGTATTCAAAAACGTTAAACTCTGAGACAGGTGTTGCATGGATTTACTTCAAAATATTGACATTAAAACCTCTGATAGTCGAGCTGAAAAACTTGATATGCGTGCAGGTAAAAAACCTTCTGATAGCATGAATTTAAAACAAAATAAGCCTTTTGAGCAGCAGTTAAATGAGCAGGTCGATCAACTCCGTTCTACTTCTGATGTGGGGAAATCCAATGCTAATCAAGCAGATAGGGATTCAATGGAGTCTTCATCCGCAAGTGAGGCTGAATCAATAGTCGAAGCTGATACGCTAACAGATGACAGTCAGCAAACACAACAGATAGATAGTGTGCAGACAGATAAAAATCTTCTACAGGATGATGATACGTCTTTGCCGGTGATCGGTGCAGGTTTGCCAGTGACAGGCATTGAATTGCCGCTTTTAACATCGCTGACAGGTAAAATGAATGCTCAGCTAGCAAGCATTGCCGGAGCGAATCAGGTTACTGGTACCTCTGTAAACTCACCGGCTATTGATTCGCTTTCATCCGCTGAGGCGGATAATACGCTTCAGTTATCGTCTGATATTTTGAATAAAGTTATGACACAATCTGCCTTAATCAAAGGCGAAAATGTTTCAACTGAAACGGCGGTAGCGAGGCCATCGGTTACACCTTTAAATACGTCAGGCAATTTTACGGAAAAGGCTAATTTTCAGGATGTAAAATCGGCTAAGGTAGTGAGTGAAATGCCGACAACGGATATTATTTCACAGGCATCTAAATTACAGCAGGTACCGATGACTACAGCGGCTGTATTATCATCAAGTCAGTACTCTTCAAGTTTGGCGTTAATACAGAATGCAACTTCAGCATCAAGTGAGACAACCAGCATAATCAGTAATCCTTTATCAGCTAATTTAGCTCCACTGAGTCAGTCACCGATAGGTTCTGCGGGTTTGTCGATTACGGCTAATGTACAAAATCCTAACTGGTCTCAACAAATGACTCAGCAGGTCTCTTATATGGTGAGTGGAAATATACAGCAAGCTGAAATTAAGCTGAACCCTGCGCATCTCGGGCCAATGGAAATAAAGTTATCAATGAATGACGATCAGGCGACAGTTAATTTTGTTACTCAACATGCTGCGGTACGTGATGCTCTGGATGCCGCTTTACCACGCTTGAAAGAAATGCTCGAGCAGCAGGGGCTGAATCTGGCTGGTGCTGATGTATCTACTCAGTCTGAGCAGCAGAGTAGCGCCGAGGCACAACAGGGTAATGCACAAGCAGACGATATTAATACCATTGAAAATGAATTTGGTGAGGAAGCCACGAGTGAAAAAATAACGGTGAATCTGGGCACGCAGTCAGGCCTTAGTATCTTCGCATAATATCTTTTTGGTTGTGCTGTTGAAAGCGGCTTAAGACAGAATATTAACCACAGTGTGAAGTAGTTGAGCAGAATCAACCGGTTTTTTAAGAAACTTGCAGACGTTTAGATCGAGTGCCGTTGTTTTATCAAATATGTCATTATGGCCGGAGCAGATAATAATGGGTATAAGTGGTTTTATCTGTAACATTTTTGTAGCGAGTATATCGCCGGTTAAAATTGGCATGGTCTGATCTGTAATAATCAGATCAAATCTATCAGGAGTTTTTCTGAATATATCTAATGCCTGTTGTGCCTCACAGAATACACTGACATTAAAGCCAGCATTTCTAAATAACTCTCCCATATAAGTTGCTACGCTATTTTCATCGTCAACAATCATAATATGTTTATTCGTTACATCTAGTTTTTCAATATTGCTATGCACAGATTCATCTGCTTCGGCTAGCGGTAGATCTGGTATTTTAAATAATAGCTGCACGTGGGTGCCTGGTGATTTTTTTTCATGATCACTTAACAAAACATGACCAGCTGTCTCATGAACAAGCTGATTGACCAGAGATAAGCCCGAGTGTTTTGTGGCAGTAGAATTCAACAGCTTAGGTATGCTGGTGTTTTTAAATCCCGGGCCATTGTCGTGTATATAAAAAACCACATATTTTTCATTAATAACGGCATTACACGCGGAACACCTGACATTGATAAAGTCTTGTTGGTAAAGACCAATATCGATTTGTCCTTTGCCGTCGAGTGCATTTCTGGCATTGGTTAGTAAGTGCATTACAATCTGATTAAACCTGGATGCATTAATATGCACGGCCGGAACATTGTTTCGAATATTCAATTTCATATTGATTGATGACGGTAAAGCAGAACGTAGCATTTGCAGCGTGCCTTTCAGCAATGAAGGCAGTAAAATAGCATTGTCTGGCGTATCATCCTGAAGATTAATGCTTTGCATTTGTGCAATGATATCTCGGGCTTTAATGCCGGATGTCTTTATCTGTAATAAGTATTCATCGAGCTTTTCATTGTTATTACCGGTCTTATTACTAGATATGGCCTCTATTGCGAGGTCAGAAAATCCGAGAATACTGGCGAGAATGTTATTAAAGTCATGAGCAATGCCGCCTGCTAACATGCCCACAGCTTCCATTTTTTGTGCCTGGTTTAATTGCTTTTCAAGTTGTTTCTGTTCTTTCTCATAAGCTAGTAAATCAGTAATGTCTTCTCCTGAATATAACACTGAGCTAACAGTAGAGTCATCGTCATAAATAACCGAAGTTTTCCATTTTACAAAACGTATATCTTTTTTGTTGTTAATAATGGGCGACGTATTGTCATGAGTATGTGAATTAATAGTGGTGTCTTTTCTGTTTTTTAATAATAGATGAAAATTATTTTTTTCATTGTTTCTGTCTGTATCGGCCACAAAGGTATTGAAAAAATTAAGTCCGATAAGCTTAGTCTGCGAAACACCCAGAACCGAAGCTGCATGATGATTAGCAAGTATTATTTTTTCATTTATATCAATTACGATAAATATAACTTCAGCAACATTCAGATACTTTCTGGATAGTTTCTGTTCATGTCTTAATGCTTTTTCCATGCTGTTGCGATTAATAGCTTCGGAAAGAATGTTACATATTGACTGGATGAAATTTATTTCATCTATATTCAGTGATAGGTTGTTATTAGACAGTAGTGTAACAATTCCAAAAGGCCGGGTTTTGTCTCCAATTAAACAGCAGATGGCTGATTTAAAGTGGTTTGATGTGAATACATCAGGAATGTTATAGCTGAAACTCTCTTTGAATGACTTACAAATTACCGGGTGTTTATTTTGTAGTGTATGGTTCAGCAAATCACCTTTAGTGATGGCGATTATAAGATCGTCTGAAATTAATGCAGGGATGTTATATTTTGTGCTAATCGAGGCATTGCTACGGTCTCTGGATATCTCCAGTATCATACCTGATTCAATATTAAGTGATCCGCAAATAACAGATAATGTTTGTTCCAGAAGGTCACTGATAGGTATGTTGTTAAGTGATAGTTGGCCAAGAATGGCAATCAGGCCCTGTTGATGAGCGCGCTGCTTTAAGCTGTCAATAAGCTGTTTTCGATTGTGAGTGTCAATGAAAGTGGCTATATAGAACTGTTGGCGGTTTTGTATTGCAAAAGGTTTGATAGTGGTATCAAAATAAATTTTTGAGTTATTCTTATGAGTAAGTGGAAATTCGCCTTTCCATATTTCATTTTTTTTTAGTATGCCTGTCAAAAAATGATAGGATGAATTTAAATTATCCTGATGATTGCGCATTATTTGCAATAAATCCAGATTTGCTAATTGCTTTTTGGAATAACCACTTAATAAGCAAAAACACTTACTGGCATAATGTATGGAAAAATCATGATTAAAAATACAGGTGATCGAAGACTCTACAATTTGTTCTAATAGTTGCTGATTTAATGGTGTGTCAAGAGTCATTGTGCTGTTGTTTTTAATGACAGGTTTCGAGTACTTTATCAACCTTGTCTCTAAGTTCAGTTATTGAAAAAGGTTTTTTTAATGTGTCTTTAGCCCCAATTAGTTGTGCAATGGGCAGGTAGTCAAAACGGCCGGTGATTCCTCCGCCACCGGAAATAGCCAGTATTTTTATTTTCGGATGTTTTTTTCTGAATTCCATAATCATATCTATGCCATTTTTACCAGGTATAACCAGGTCAGCAATTAACAGGTTTATTGTGTGTTCACTGGAAATTGTTTCTGCTTCATCAACTGTCTCTGAGGTAAAAACCTGATGTGTCTTGCTCAATGCTTCCTTGATAACAACTAAAATTGCAGTGTCGTCATCAACAACAAGTATATTGCTCATGCTGTTCTCCATGATTTTTAAAATAACTCAATATCACCGCCGTTATCCATAGGTTTTTGCTGGATAGGGCTATTCTCTGTCTGTTGGAATTCAGTTTGAGATTTTGCAATGGTGGTTTCTAATGCAGCTATGGTTTTTTCAGTAATTAGCTTGTAGTCTTGTTCGTTTTCTATTGATTCCGCTATTGTTTCACTTGCATTACCAAGTGAAATTATCTTAACGATGCGTTTGTCAATATGGTCAGTAAGTTGAGTAATCATGTCTTCAAACTGTAATGACTGAACGGCATTACCAACATGTTTATTTAATAGTTCTGAAATGTTTGAAATATCTGAAAGTTGATTTGCTGTTTCCTCGTTTTTCGATTCTATTTCATGCATCATCTCATCAAGGTGGTTTTTATTAGACATGGTCATGTTCATGTCAGTTGATGCCATTTTTCCAACTTGATTGTTTGCGGTTTCAATGGTGTTTACGGTACTACTAAACTGCTCGCGAATCTGGTCGCTAAAACTTTTGCTGCGTTGAGATAAAGACCTTACCTCATCTGCGACAACGGCAAATCCTCGTCCCTGTTCTCCTGCACGGGCGGCCTCAATGGCTGCATTTAATGCGAGTAAGTTAGTTTGTGAGCTAATAGAGTCCATTTCATCCAGTAGCTTAATAACTTTTTCGTAGTCATCTTTGATCAGCGTTAACGATTTGACCAGAGCCATGCTTTGAGAACTCATCAGGGTGATGTTCTCAACCATTTCTTTTAATGAGTTTGCAGCATCACTGGCAATGTCTTTAATTGTGTGATGGTCTTCAGATTCATTAGATGTATCATCAAGAAGATTAAATATCATGTCTTTCTGTTGTGTGGATTCCTGCTCCAGACCCTGGAAACTTGCAACCAGGCCGCTAATGGCATTATGCAGAATACTTTGAATTTGCATGTTCTCATCCTGCAAAATATCCATTTCATCTTTAGTGGTCTGGTGCAGCTGATTAAAGAGACTGATTAGCTGGTTTTTTTGCTGAATAAATTCTGAATCTTTAATTGATGTGTTAGCCGTATGTTTGCTGGTGCGCGAGACTATTAACAATATCGCGCTGATTATTATGATAATTGTAAAACTGCTATAAACCAGCCATGACTGTGGATAAAGGCTATAGATAATTAAACACAGGATTCCGGTAATAATAAAAATTACAGGCTGAGTATGAGGTTGCATCATTAAAAATTAACTCGAGGTATATTTTGAGTTAATACATGTTGTAGTGTGCGGGCAATTGGGAAACGATTAGATAAAACTAAAAATAACCAAAGACTATGAATAGTATCTATCATTACTTTTATTATTATTGATAGAAAACGGTAGTTATAGATATTACATCTATTGAGTCCATTCATTGAAGCATACCCATTTGATTGTCATCAGACTGACTTCAGCCTGTTACAGTTGTCCTGTCTTGTTTTAAAGCATAGACGTTGAAATGTCTTTTGCAAGTAAGTTGTCGCTAATAAACTCGCATATATATTAGTTGGCATGATTTATTGTGTATGGGGTGATAGGTATGAAATTTCTATATAAATCAATTGCCTTATCTCTACACAGTGTGTGTGACAACAGGTTCATTTAGCGGTGAAAATAATTATCTGCCATTTATCTAAAAGTTTTTCCTGATTAATCTGTCCATAAAAAATTAAAAAAATATATAGTTATAAAATTGGGTAATTGAATATACATGGTCTATATATTACCTACGATATACAGATTTTTAAGTTACGTTGCGGTGCCTTAATAAGCTTAATTTGTGATCGAAATTCAGGGGGATAATAATGGCAACAATATTAGCGGTTGATGATTCAGCGTCAATGAGACAAATGGTGACGTTTACACTTAAAGGTGCTGGTTATCAGGTTACTGAGGCTGCAGATGGTCAGGAAGCATTGACTAAAGCAAAGTCACAGCAGTTTGATTTGATAATAACCGACGTCAATATGCCGGTAATGGACGGTATTACCTTCATTAAAAATTTACGCGGCGAAGCTAATTATAAGTTTACCCCCATGTTAATGCTCACAACTGAGTCATCGGGTGATAAAAAGGCACAGGGTAAAGCTGCCGGTGCAACTGGATGGATTGTTAAGCCATTTAATCCGGACCAGTTATTAAATACGGTTAAAAAAGTATTAGGTTAAAAGACCTGCGGAGCAAAAAATGTCAATCGATCTGGAGCAGTTTCACGAAACCTTTTTTGAAGAAAGTTTTGAAGGTCTGGATATTATGGAGTCCGGTCTGCTGGAGCTGGAACAGGGTGAAGTCGATTTAGAAAATATTAATACTATATTTCGTTCAGCACATTCAATTAAAGGTGGCAGTGGTACATTTGGATTTACCGCAGTTGCTGAATTTACTCATGACATGGAAACGCTACTGGACCAGATGCGAAATGGAGAGCGACAGGTAAGTGTTCCTGTCGTCGAGGTATTGCTAAATAGTGTTGATGTGTTGCGTAATATGCTTAACGCAATTAGAGATGGGTCTGATATAGATGTTGATAGTGTTGCCGATACAACGGTAGCTATAAAACAAATACTAGGTGAGGAAGTCTCTGAGCCGGAACCTGAAGAAACTGAAAAAAAAGTTGCAGCAAAAGGCTGGCTGGTGCACTTCAAGCCGCACGTAGATATTATGAAAACCGGCAATGATACGGTGCGCCTGTTACGTGAGCTAAATTCATTAGCTGATACTGCAGAAGTTAGTATTGATAATGATTCGCTTCCTCCACTGAGTGAGCTTGAGCCTGAGGAATGCTATCAGTCGTGGAGTATAAATTTAATTGGTGGTGAAGTCACTGAAGATGATATTCGTGAAGTGTTTGCCTGGGTTGACGATGAATGTGATTTAACAATTGAATCATTAGCTGATGAGGAAAATTATATAGGTCCTGAGCGACGTGATGATGACCGTCGTCAGAAGTCACCTGAGAGAAGAAAAACCGAAAGACGCACAAGTAAGCCTGCAGAGTCATCCTCAATTCGTGTCAATATTAGTAAAGTTGATGAATTGATTAATATGGTAGGTGAGCTGGTTATTACCCAGTCAATGTTAAGTCGTTTCGGAGAAGCTGAAGAGTTTAACCCTGCCACTATCGAACGTCTTAAAGATGGACTGGCTCAACTCGAAGGTCATACCCGGGAATTACAGGAAAGTGTGATGCGAATCCGGATGATGCCAATTAGCTTTGCATTTCAGCGTTTTCCCAGACTGGTACATGATTTAAGCTCTACCTTTGATAAAAAAATAGAACTGGTTATGACCGGCGAAGCTACCGAGCTGGATAAAACCGTGCTTGAAAAAATCGGTGACCCACTGGTACATCTGGTGCGTAATTCATTAGATCATGGCATTGAGTCGCCACAGGTTCGAATTGATGCTGGTAAGTCTGAAACCGGTGTAATTGAGCTAAGCGCATTTCATCAGGGCGGCAATATTGTTATTCAAATTAAAGATGACGGCGCCGGACTGAATAAAGACAAAATCATTTCCAAAGCTAAAGAAAAAGGTCTGGTGACTAATGAAGAGCGCCTGACAGATGATCAAATTTACGATTTAATTTTTCGTCCGGGGTTTTCCACTGCGGATGTAGTAAGTGATGTGTCAGGGCGTGGTGTTGGCATGGATGTGGTGCGTAGAAATATTCGCGAACTGGGTGGCGCGGTGGAGGTTAAATCTACGCCGGGCGAAGGCTCGGTGTTTACGATTCGCCTGCCATTAACGCTGGCTATTCTTGATGGACAACTGGTGGGTATCGGCGATGAAACTTATATTTTACCGGTTATTTCAATAATTGAATCGTTACAGGTGAAAACAGAAAATATTAATGCAGTGGCAGGAAATGCTGAAGTTTATCGCTTACGTGACGAATACATACCTATCGTGCGTCTATATCATATTTTTGGAATTAAGCCAGTATCCAGCCAGTTAGAAAATGGTCTATTAGTGGTGGTGGAAGCTGAAGGTAAAAAGATTGCTATCTATGTAGATGATTTGCTTGGTCAGCAACAGGTTGTAATTAAAAGTTTAGAAACGAATTTTAAAAAAATTGAAGGTTTATCTGGAGCGACCATTTTGGGTGACGGTACTGTCGCACTCATCATTGATATCGCCGGTCTGATTGAACTGTACCAGAAAGATATGGCCAATGTCGTTCCAATAAAAGGCGGCGGCATTGCCGCTTGAGGATAAAAAGATGTCAGATACCGCAGAAGAAATATCTCACCATGATGCTAATAAAGAGTTTAAAGAGTTACTGACTTTTTTTCTGGCAGGTGAAGAGTATGGCGTAGATATTTTAAGGGTACAGGAAATTAAGGGCTGGGACTCAGTTACTAATATCCCTAACACACCAGAGTATATACGTGGTGTGATTAATATTCGCGGCAGTATCGTGCCGATTATCGACATGCGTTTAAGGTTTAATCTTGAAAAGAAAGAGTACGATGCGACCACTGTCGTTATTGTTTTGAATGTGGTTAATGATGGTAAGGCTGATAGAACCATGGGGGTAGTCGTTGATGCGGTGTCTGATGTCTATAACGTACCGATTGATGATGTGAAAGCTTCACCAGATTTTGGAACAGCCGTAGATACGGAATTTGTTACCGGCCTGGCAACTATCGACAATAAAATGATTATTGTACTCGACATAGATCACATGTTGAATGCGGCGGAACTGGCGGTGATTGAGCAGATTGCAGATTAAAATACAACGGCAATCTTGAATATAAACCCGATGATAAATAAAGAACCCGGCGAATGACCAGAAAGGTTGCAGTTATCAATCAAAAAGGTGGAGTGGGTAAAACCACTACTACTGCAAACCTCGGTTATATGCTGGCCCAGAAGGGCTACAGGGTTACATTGATAGATCTTGATCCACAGGGCAGTTTAACGATTAGTCTGGGCGTTGACTGGCAGGAACATGCGGGTATAGAAGATCTGCTATTGCACGATGACAAACTGGAAAATGTCATTATAGAGAGCCGGAAAAATTTACGCCTGATTCCCTGCGGCAATAATCTGGGGCAGGCAGAGCATATTGATAAAGCATCGTCTTCATCAATAGCAAAAGGTTTAAAAAAAGTATTAAACCAGTTAACGGATGATGATTTTATTTTAATAGACTGTCCGCCGTCATCAGGTTTTTTAATTATATGTGCGTTATATGCAATAGATGAGGTACTGATTCCTATTTCGGGTGATTACTTAACCCTGCATGGTTTGTCTCATTTGTTAGGCACATTGAAAAGTTTTGAAAAACGCTTACAGCACGATATTAAAAAATGGTTTGTGATTACCCGTTTTCACCCACGTAGACGTCTGGCACAGGATGTTAAAGAAAAAATGATTTCATATTTTCCAGATCAGGTTTTAAAAACCTCAATACGTGAAACAACGGCATTGGCTGAAAGTCCGAGCTTTGGTTTAACGGTTGAAGAACATCAAAAAGGCGGTAACGGTTCCAAAGATTATCGTGATCTGGCGGAAGATTTTTGTATTGGAAGGGCTTGTTAATGGTGCGTGAAAAAAAATCAATGATCGGGTTTGACCCTCTGGCATGGCTTAACGATGACGAGAAGCCAAAAACCGATGATATGGTGCAGGAAACAACATCATCAGAACCTAAAAAAACGGATAAATCCAGTGCAAAAATAACTAAGTCAATAGTTACTGTACTGGGACATAAGCTGGATGAAAACGCATTATTAAAAGGCTATGAACTTGCCTCTGATGTGATGGATGAAGTAGTTACAAATTTTTATAATGAATTGTTTACGCAGTATCCAGCATTAGTACCACTATTTAAAAATACTACTGAAAATGCACGCGCAATGAAGTTGGGCGCTGCCATTAAACTACTGGTGGATTATATCCATAATGAAGATATATTAAAAATTACGCTAACGGATATGGGTAGCCGGCATCAGGCATATGGTGCACTACCGGATCACTATCCGGTGGTTGCCGAATTACTGGTCGCCAGTTTTAAAAAAACCATTGGTCGTTCATGGACAAAAGCGATTAGTGCAGCCTGGATGGAAATGCTGAGTCTGGCAGCAGAAACGATGTGTGCCGGCTATCAGCATGAGGTTGCAGATGAAATGCCTGCTGAAATGGAAACTGCTGTTATGTCAGATGAAAATAAATTAGAAAATAATATAACTGAAAATGCTTTACAGGATGAGTCATCTCGTCCCGTTCTACATCTAAATTGTATTCAGGATATTAGCAAATCACAGGCATTAAAAAATGACATATTAATTTTAATTAACGATAATGATGAAATTGATATTGATGCAGAAGAAGTTGAAAGAATAGATGGCTCCGCATTGCAATTATTGTGTGCTTTATTTAGCTATGCAGCACAAAATAATTTAGAAATTAACTGGTTGAAACCATCTGCTGCATTGTTGTCAGCGGCAAGTACGTTAGGTATGCAGAAAATTTTAGAGTTGGGATAAAAGTTATAAATATATACCCGCTTAGAATAAACATATTAATGAAGGAAAAAAATGAACTCAGATAACTATGTATCACCACTAGGGCTGGATGTAGTCACGCTGGAATCCAGTTTTAATTTGTTAGCTCCGCGTGGTGAAGAACTGGTGCGGCGATTTTATGATGAATTATTTCAACGTGCACCGCAGGTGAAGCCGATGTTTGAAAATACAACACCGGCCGATCAGCAGAAAAAATTACTCGCAGCACTAAAACTGGTGGTAGAAAATGTGCGCCGGCCGGAAGCACTGGCACCAGTTTTAACAACAATGGGTGAACGCCATCAGGGTTATGGTGTATTGCCAGAGCATTATCCTATTGTTGCCGAGTCTCTGGTAAAGGTGATGAAAGAGATGGCCGGTGATGTGTGGACCGATACTATCGAAGCGGCCTGGACCCAGGCATTAAATGTTATCGCAAAGGTTATGCTCGATGCATATAGCGATGCCCCCCCGACCAATACTATTACAAATGATGCAGCGGTAGCAACTCAGTCAGCTTCTCAACTTGCTTCCCTATCTGCCTCACAAGGAGCCACTACAATGAACGATAATGATACAACAGAACTGGCGCGATTACGCTCTGCCGTTGGTGGTGCAATGCAGGCAATGATGATGATAGATCGTGATTTTAATATCACCTTTGCGAACCAGGCCTCTCTTGATTTATTAGCTAAACATGAAGCAACGTTACAATCGGTTTTTCCCGGGTTTAGTGCGAGCGGAGTAATGGGCTCAAATATTGATATGTTCCATAAAAATCCTGCGCATCAACGAACTATGTTGGCAAATCCGGCGAATTTGCCTTATAGCACTAACATACAAATTGCACACTTAACGATGAAGTTAAATGTCACCGCGATGATGGATGCCAATGGTGAATATATTGGTAATGCACTTGAATGGGCTGATATTACTGAAGAAATTGCTAAGGAAAATCACGTTGCACGATTACAGGGTGCCATTGATTCATCGGCACAGGCAACGATGATGGTGGATCGTGATTTTATTGTTACCTATGTTAATCAGTCGACCAAAGATTTGTTAATGAAAAATCAGATGCAATTTTCGGTGGTGTTCCCAGGCTTTAATGCGGTGAATATAGTAGGTACCTGTATTGATGTTTTTCATAAAAATCCTGCACATCAAAGACAGTTATTAGCAGATCCGGGCAACCTGCCGTATCAAACTGATATTTCAGTCGGTGACTTAAAGTTTGAATTGAATGTCAGTGCCACTATGGATAATGAAGGGAATTATGTGGGTAACTCACTTGAGTGGCGTGATGTGACTGAAGTGAGAATGAAAGAGCTGGACGTTGCTCGATTACAGTCGGCAGTGGATGGTGCACAGGCTAATTTAATGATCTGTGATACCGACCTGGTTATTACCTATGCCAATCCGTCAGTGGTAAAAATGATGGGGAGTCGGGCGGAAGCATTACGAGTTGTTTTCCCGGGCTTTGATGCGCGTAATTTAGTTGGTCAATGTATCGATCAATTTCATAAAAATCCGGCGCATCAGCGTCAATTACTCGGTAATGCGGCAAATCTGCCGGCCAAAGCTGAAATTAAAGTGGCAGGTCTGGATTTTTCAGTGAATGCCACAGCAATCATTGACCATGAGGGTAACTTAATGGGCAATATGGTTGAGTGGGGTGATATCACAGAACAAAAAGATGCAGAACTTCAGATAAAGGCTTTAATTGAAAATGCGGTTCAGGGTCAGCTTGATTCACGTATTAATACCGAGGCTTATTCTGGCTTTATGAAAGATTTAGGGCAGGGCATTAATGAGTTAATGGACGCAGTGGTTGAGCCATTACAGGAAGCAAGGCGAGTGGTTAAAGCGTTATCCGAAGGTGACTTAACCGAAGAAATGGAAGGCGAATATTCCGGTGAGTTTGCAGAATTGCGTGATGCAATAAATGAAACTACTAACGTACTATCAGAAATGGTTGACCAGATTATTGACAGCTCGGAAAGTATTTTGACTTCATCCGATGAAATTTCACGAGGCAATGCAGATTTAAGTCAGCGTACTGAAGAGCAGGCATCGAGTCTCGAAGAAACCGCATCTAGTATGGAGCAAATGACGTCGACTGTTAAACAGAATGCAGATAATGCGAGACAAGCGAATCAGTTAGCCGCAGCTGCCAGAGATCAGGCTGAAAAAGGCGGTGAAGTGGTACAGAAAGCCGTTGATGCGATGGGCGAAATTAATACCAGTAGTAAGAAAATTGCCGACATCATTGGTGTGATTGATGAAATAGCTTTCCAGACTAATTTACTGGCACTAAATGCTGCAGTGGAAGCCGCCCGTGCAGGTGAGCAGGGTAAAGGTTTTGCAGTAGTAGCTGCCGAAGTAAGAAATCTGGCGCAACGTTCAGCCGGTGCGGCGAAAGAAATTAAAGGCTTAATTAATGACAGTGTCGAACGTGTCGATGAAGGTTCAAAACTGGTGGATGAATCCGGTAAAACTCTCGAAGAAATTGTTAACGGGGTGAAAAAAGTCAGTGACATTATTGCAGAAATTGCCGCTGCCGCACAGGAGCAGTCTGCCGGTATAGAAGAAGTTAATAAAGCCATTACGCAGATGGATGAAATGACTCAACAAAATGCTGCGCTGGTAGAACAAGCAACTGCGGCAAGTGAGTCAATGAATGATGAAGCTAAAGAGATGAACGATCTGATGGAGTTTTTTGAGCCGGCAGAAGAAGAGCCTGAGCCTGTTAAAGTTGTTCCAAAGCGTAAACGCAGAAAGTCGCGGGTTGCTGAAGAAGCCGCACCAGTAGCAAAAAGAAAAAAGCCACCAACACGTTCCAAACGGGCAGCCACCCCAGTAGCCGATGATGATGATGAGTGGGAAGAGTTTTAAGCGGACATGAAATACACACAGTATACAAAACTGTTGAATATTACTAATAATTATTTATACAGCAAAAGGTAACCCATTGAGTGCACCAACTAGCCCCAGCGGAGTCAATTTCGAAGATAAGGAATTTCCTTTTAAGGATGAAGATTTCAGGTTTATACAGGAACTGGTAGCTGAGCGTACCGGCATTGTATTAACGGATATTAAACGCACCATGGTGTACAGCCGTATTGCACGACGTATTCGTCAGTGTGGAGTTGTTGATTTTGCAGAGTACTGTGATTTACTTAAAGCGGGCGATGAGTCAGAGCTGGTGTCTTTTACTAATGCTATTACCACTAATCTTACGTCGTTTTTCCGTGAATCTCATCACTTTGAATACCTGGCAAAAACTGTTTTGCCTGAGTTGGAAAAAAATAAGACTAATAAGCGTATAAGAATTTGGTCGGCGGGTTGTTCATCTGGTGAAGAGCCATATTCAATCGCAATGACAATAATGGATCATTTTAAAAACAAATCTGACTGGGATATAAAAATACTGGCATCAGACTTAGATTACGAAATGGTCGAAAAAGCTTCCTGCGGTATATATAAAGAAGATCGGGTAACTGGTCTTGATAAAAAGCATTTACGAAATTATGTAAAAAAAGGTAAAGGTGAACTCAGTGGAATGGTAAAAATGGAGCAGAGTTTAATCGATATGATTACTTTTAAGCAATTAAATCTATTGCACGAATGGCCGTTTAAAGGGCCATTCGATTTTATGTTCTGTCGAAATGTCGTTATCTATTTTAATAAAGATACACAACGCGAGCTGTTTGATCGTTATGCAAATGTTTTATCTGATAACTCCCCCCTGTTTATTGGACATTCTGAATCGTTATTTAAAGTGACTGATCGATTTAAATCGATGGGTCAGACTATATATAGAAAGGAAAAATAAGGTGGCAGTTACAAAGTCGGTTTCAAAAGCAGAGATGGAGGAGTCGATGCCGAAGTGTCTGCCAGGGTTGGAACACATCAGTCGCTTCTGGGATAAAAGGCATGATACATTTTCAGCAAAGATACTGCCCGGTGAATACTATGTGAGTATGCACGGTGAGCTTATTAGTACGGTACTAGGTTCATGTATATCAGCCTGCATTCGCGATGTTAAAATGGGTATTGGTGGCATGAATCACTTTATGCTGCCGATGGGCTGTGAAGATGAACATGCTGGAAAAATTCATTTAACCAGCGCAACACGTTATGGAAATTTTGCAATGGAGATGCTGATTAATGAAATACTAAAAGCAGGCGGTAGAAGAAAAAATCTTGAAGTAAAATTATTCGGTGGTGGCCGAGTGCTAGCCAGTATGACAAAGATAGATATAGGCAATAAAAATATCAAATTTGTACATGAATATTTACGTGAAGAAAGGCTGGAGGTTACGTCTGAGGATACCGGTGACATATACCCAAGAAAAGTGCTTTATTTTGCAGACACAGGTAGAGTAAGAGTGAAAAAGTTACAGAATATGCATAACGATACAATCAAAAAACGTGAAGAAAAATATCGTAAAAGCATCGATAAGAAACCTGTGCAAAGTGATATTGAATTGTTTTAATGAGGTAGGAATGACAAAAAAAATAACGGTACTTATTGTCGATGATTCTGCACTGGTAAGGCAGGTACTGACAGAGATTATTAATTCAGCTAGTACTTTAGAAGTGATTGGTGTTGCCAGAGACCCAATAGATGCCCGCGAAAAAATAAAACAGTTAAATCCAGATGTATTAACTCTGGATGTTGAAATGCCAAAAATGGATGGGGTTACATTTCTTAAAAACTTGATGCGGTTGCGTCCAATGCCGGTGGTGATGATTTCAACTCTGACAGAAGCTGGAGCAGATATAACACTGGAAGCATTAGAAGTCGGTGCAGTTGACTTTATCGCTAAACCAAAGCTTGATGTTCAGGGGGCTCTTAAAGAATATACTGAAGAAATAATCGAAAAGCTGGAAATAGCCGGCAAAGCTAAAGTCAGAGAATATAAAAAGTCTGTTAGCCGGCATCCGGTTGATAAAAAACTAGATGCCAGTGCCGTGCTTGAAAAAAGAACCGGTAATATTCGTTTCAAAACAACGGATAAAATCGTTGCACTTGGTGCATCAACAGGAGGTACAGAGGCAATAAAAGAGGTGCTGGAGTGCTTACCAGCAGATGCGCCGGGTATGGTTATTTCACAGCATATCCCTATTGCATTTAGCAAATCATTTACCGACAGGGTTAATAAAACCAGTCTGGTTACTGTCTGTGAACCAACTGATGGCCAGAAAATTGTACCCGGTTACGTTTATATCGCACCGGGTGATAAACACCTGTTGGTTGAAAGAAGTGGTGCAGAATATATATGCCGCTTAAATGACGGGCCACCGGTTAGCCGTCATAAACCCAGTGTTGATGTTATGTTTCGTTCGGTGGCACAGAATGTAGGGCCGAATGCGATGGGCGTCATGTTAACCGGTATGGGTGCGGATGGTGCACAGGGTATGTTAGAGATGAAACAGCAGGGAGCCTATAATATATCTCAGGATGAAGATAGCTGTGTAGTTTGGGGGATGCCGGGTGCAGCGGTTAAAATTGGCGCCGTGGATAAACAGTTAACCCTTAGCAAAATTGCAAATGAAATTATTAGATATTGTTTGAAAGGTTAGATGACAGGTGTGAAGAGTTTAATTATATGAAATATGTTATTCCTGCAGTTGCAGTATCAATATTGGTTTTAATTTATGGTCAGGTGTTTGCTCAGGGAAATTACGGGATAGCTGAACTCATCGTTATTATAGTCGTATGGTTCGGTGCAAGTGTTGGTTTAATTGTATCGTCTAAAAACACGTTACAGAACAAAATACTGCAACAGACGGATGAACAGCAACACATTCTTAAAGATCTGCTGGAGAATACTAGAGAGCAGTATCGTAATCTTTCTAATGAGTTGAATATGATTACATCTAAAGTTGATGTTATGAAGTCTATTGTTTCTGAAGCAGTTACCGGCCTGTCTGCAAGCTTTACTAATTTATCAGTGCAGGCAACTTCTCAGGAAAAGCTAATGCACGAACTAATAGAAGGTCTGCACTCAAGTGAAGGCGATGAAGATCATAAAGATTTTATAGAAGAAACGAAAGAAGTGCTGGAGTATTTTGTTAGTAATATTACCGAAGTCAGCAAAGGCGGTATGACTATGGTTTATACCGTTGATGATATAGAAGTTCAAATGGATGATGTTAATCAGTTGTTAGGTGAAATAAGTGCGGTGGCAGATCAGACAAATCTGCTGGCATTAAATGCTGCAATCGAAGCTGCGCGTGCCGGTGAAGCAGGTAGAGGTTTTGCTGTAGTGGCGGATGAAGTAAGGGCTTTATCGACTAATTCAAATAATCTGAATGATAAAATTCGTATCGTTGTTGAAAAATCGAAATCAAATATTTCTAAAGCAAAAGAAATAGTGGGTGAAATTGCAGGTAAAGATATGAGTGTTGCAATGCAGCATAAATCAAGAGTGGATGAGGTTCTCATACTCATGAAAGAAAAAAATAGTTTTGTTAGTGAAAAGCTATTACAGGTTAAAAATATTGCAGAAAATGTTGAGAATGGCGTGAATATTGCGGTGCGATCGTTGCAGTTTGAAGATATCGCCCGCCAGCAATGTGAGCAGTTAAATGCACATATAGGTCTGGTTGATCAGTTGTTTATAGGTATGCAAACAGATATGGCTTCGATGAAAACGGATATGTCTACAGTTTCTGTAATCAGTGATGCAATTTCACATTTGAATAAAAATATTGAGCAGGTTACGCTTAAAGCGGGTGAAATTCATTCAACGACTATAAGTCAGAACGATATGAATGAAGGTGATGTTGAACTATTTTAAACAATAGAAGGTGATGCTATGGGTATTACATTAAATGTTACAGATGATAAATCTGCAACCATAAAAATTATGGGCAGATTTGATTTTAGTTTACATAATGAGTTTCGAAAGTCGTATAAAGATGTAGTTCTAAAGTCAGGGCAGTACAGTGTGGACTTGTCCGGTACAGAATATTTAGATAGTTCTGCTCTGGGTATGTTATTGCTATTAAAAGAACATGCAGACTCTCAGGCTAGTACAGTAAGACTTATGGGGTATTCGGATGAAATAAAAGAAATACTCATAATTGCCAGCTTTGACAAAATTTTTACGCTGGGTTAAGTGGTGCGTTCTATTCCTA
>CAZHEA010000001.1:46009-135058 GCA_964531165.1 uncultured Thiotrichaceae bacterium | reverse complement strand
CTAATAAACAAGCTCAGCAAACCTGCGAATATGCTCATCACAAATTGAAGGATTATTATTTTCTTAATTTGTGTGTTACTTGTATTTAGCATTCTTTTAGCGAATAGCAATCCAGCCTAGGAAAACGCGCGCAAAGTATATGAGTTTGCCTACATTTTATCAACCTTAATGTACGAATAAGTGTAGTTTATTTAGTATTTGCTAATTTATTAATGAATCTTATTTTGTGGGGCTTTTAGCACTTTATTGGCAGATTAAATTTTTTCGAATGGTTAGCTAGGATTTTACGATGCATATTCCGCGATGCATGTCATTGATATTAAACAACTATTTGTGTGTTTGGATTCACATTTTTTAATTATGGAATTTTTGGCTGCTTGTGTCTGTCATTCTCGAATACCCGGAATGATTTTATTGACCGGGAATCTAGTCGCTTTTAGCTCAGGGGTCGGAGTCAATTTTTAAGTGCATTATGTATCCGCTCATCATGAAATTTGCAAAATTGACTCTGACCCCGGAAAATTGCCGGGAAATTAACCTTGAAATTGACCCTGAAAAATTACTTCATTTCTGTCATTCCTACGAAGGCAGAAATGACAGGTAAACACATGAACAAGCTACTTAATCTTAGCCAGTATCCCATCCAGCTCATCTAAACTCGAATAATTAATCACCAGCTTACCCTTACCCGTACTCTTATGCTGCACCTCAACCGGCGCACCCAGGCGCTCACTCACCTGCTCCTGCAGACGCTTGATATCTGGATCAATATTACCCGAAGCAGTGGACACCTTCGGCGGTGGATTCAGCACCCGCTTCACCTGCTTCTCGGTTTCACGTACCGACCAGCCCTGGTCAGCGACTTTATTGGCCAATGCACTCTGCTCACCACCGCTTAGCGCTAATAACGCACGGGCATGGCCCATATCGATTTTACGC
Organism: uncultured Thiotrichaceae bacterium; assembly: GCA_964531165.1. Lineage (GTDB taxonomy): Bacteria > Pseudomonadota > Gammaproteobacteria > SZUA-229 > SZUA-229 > SZUA-229. Next base: position 134,119 of record CAZHEA010000001.1, on the reverse strand, counting down.
TCATCGACTAGATGCTTCACATCTTCGTTCAGGTCTTTCAGACGCAACAAATTGGTTACCGATGCCCGGGAGCGACTTACCACTTCCGCCACCTGCTGATGGGTCATTTCAAATTCATCTATCAATCGCTGCAATGCACGTGATTCTTCCAACGGATTTAAATCTTCACGCTGAATATTTTCAATCAATGAAATTGCCGCGGCAGACTGGTCGTTTAAGTCTTTCACCACCGCCGGAATTTCATCTAATCCTGCCAGCTGGGATGCACGCCAACGCCGTTCACCAGCAATAATCTCAAATTTACCGGCAGACACTGGACGCACAACAATGGGCTGAATTACGCCCTGTGCCTTAATAGAATCCGCAAGCTCCTGTAACGCTTCCGGCTCAAAATGTACACGGGGCTGATATGCACCACGCTGTATCAACTCAATTGCGATATGACGCAAACCATTATTATTAATCGGTGCAGATTCAGCTACTACGGGTGTTGTAGGAATGGGTTTGGGGTCAGTAAGCTCTTTTATTTCTACCGCATTGCCTAACAGGGCGTTTAAGCCGCGTCCCAGGCCTCTTTTCTTTTTTGCCATTGATAACTCTGATTGTGATATTTATTAATATAAAATTCTGAAATTAAAAATTACGTTTTAACTCCCCTCTTAGAAAAAGACGGGCTGGGGGTGTTTAACACGATTCAGGCTAACAATGACATTGATAACATATCAAACCTGAAGGTTTTTAAATCCCCCTCAATCCCCCTTTTCCAAGGAGGGAGGTAACACATTCATTATATTGTTTTCAACTCACTAAGCCGCCGCCGTTACCTGCTTGCGAATCACTTCGCCTGCCAGTGAAAAATACGCCAGTGCACCGCGTGAGGTTTTATCATAATTTAATACGGGAAGCCCATGTGACGGCGCTTCTGCCAACCTTACATTACGCGGTACAACCGTTCTATATACCTGATCACCAAAATGCTCTATCAGCTGCGCCGATACATCAGTAGCGAGTTTATTACGCGGGTCATACATCGTACGTAGCAGGCCTTCAATTTCTAAATTCGGATTAACGCTGTTCTTCACCTGTTCGATGGTTTCCATTAAGGAGGACAGACCTTCCAGCGCATAGTATTCACACTGCATCGGGATCAATACGCTATTCGCCGAAACCAGAGCATTTAAAGTGAGCATATTTAATGAGGGGGGGCAGTCAATAATAATAAAATCATAATTCGCTTCAACCTGCTGCAGAGCATCTCTCAGACGGGTTTCACGACCCTCTACAGCGATTAACTCAACTTCGGCAGCGGTTAAGTCACTGTTCGCCGGCAGCACATCAAAGCCAATTTCTTCGACTTTATGAATACAGTCTTTAATATCCTCTTCCGCCAGCAGCACATCTAAGATACTAATTTCCAGATCATGTTTATCAACGCTGCTACCCATAGTGGCATTACCCTGTGGGTCTAAATCCACCAGTAATACACGCTTTTGGGTGAGCGCCAGAGACGCTGCCAGATTCACCGATGTGGTGGTTTTACCCACGCCGCCCTTCTGATTAGTTACTGCAATTATTTTTGCCATGATTTCAAGTCTTTTATGATGCTCTGATTATCTATTTAGGGAAGCCGACGAATTTCAATTAACTGTCGATCTTCATCCAGCCAGGGCACCTGTAACTGATGTTGCGCTAGCTGCTCATATCCCGGAATTAATGCCGGCAATTCATCCCTGCCCTTCATTGCCAGTACCCGAGTGGTTGATGTTAACAGATGTTGGGTGCGATCCAATATAGTATTTAATGCCGCGAAGGCCCGACAGGTGATAATTTCAAAGCCTTCGTCTACCTGATAGTCTTCTACACGAGCATGAATAATGTCAATGTTTTCAAGCTTTAAGTCTATTTTACACTGGGTTAAAAAGCGCGTTTTTTTGCCATTACTATCGAGTAAAACAAATTGATAATCGGGTAGACATAATGCCAGTGGAATGCCGGGTAAGCCGGGGCCGGTGCCAACATCCAGAATCGGACCACTTTTGATATACGCTAAAATGCTCAGGCTATCCAGCAGATGGCGGATTACCATCGAATCCAGCTCGCGAATGGCCGTGAGGTTATAGGCCTTATTCCACTTCAGCATGAGCTGCAGATAGTCGATGAGTTTTTGCTGAATCGGCATGGCTATTTGCAAACCAAGCTTCTCTATGCCCTGTTCCAGTCGTTGTTCAGGCTGCATTTATTTGTCTCATTTATAACCCAGCGCCTGATTAGTGATGGTTTTTAATAAAGCATCCATCTGCGTTAACAATGCCGTATTTTGAATATTATGACGTTTTTTTAACTCTTGCGAATTCATATAGGCCAACCAGGTCTGATTATTTTCATCCTGCCAGGCCATGACTTTTAAGGGTAAATCTAATGCAACTAGTGGATTCTCATTAATTAATGGTGAGCCGGCTTTGGGATTTCCAAAAATAATTAATTGCGTTGGGCGCATTGAAATACCAACTTTTTTTGCACCCATCGAATGATAAATGCGACTGTAAACAATAATACCTTTTTGCTTGACGATACGCTCCAGCCGATCGAGAGTTTCGCCAACACTGTAACGGCTTTGTTTTACAGTATAAGTCTGTACGGCCTGACTGATACTTACATTAAAAGTCAGTAATAGTAATATAAAAAACTTTATCGTTATTTTCACAATTTATACCTTTTGTTCATTGTTAAGCCCTTAGCTTTCTGCTTCACTAAAATGCCTTACTATGTTTATCCGATTCAACATGCCCGGTACATAAAACTCTCATTATTGAACCCGTGTTTCTATATGTTTGTGCTTTATTTGTTATTTCACAGCTCAATCTAACTAATGGCATACCTCAAAAATTTATATTATTAATAAAATAAATACCCGGTAAACACCCATTTCATACCCAGTGTCTAATAACCTGAATATTTTTCAGTGATAAACCGTTTTTAATATCACATATTTTTACTGCTTAAAAACGCCGGTTTCCCTATATCAAATATTGCCATTGATTTAATTTCAGATCTCTTCATGACCACCTATTATGAATGACCTGCTTTTTTCATATGCACCAGCAATAAAGAAATCGCTGCCGGTGTTATTCCTGAAATTCTGCCAGCCTGCCCCAGTGTGACCGGTCGATGATCCATCAATTTTTGACGGGCTTCATTCGACAAACCTTTAACCTGATCATACTGCATAGTATCCGGAATTTTTTTCGCTTCGTAACGCTGCGCCTTATCGATTTCTTCCTGCTGACGAGTTAAATAACCCGCGTACTTCACCTGCGTTTCTACCTGCTCCGCGACGCGTGCATCACTTACCGGTGGGCCAATTTCTTCTATCGAGGTTAATTTTTTATAAGTCATTTCCGGACGCTTTAATAAATCCAGTGCGCGGGATTCTTTGCTTAGGGGCTTAGCTAAAACGCTTTCTAAAGATTTACCCACGGGTGATTTTGGTCGCACCCAGATATCATGCAAACGTTGTTGTTCACGTTCAATGGCTTCGTGTTTTTCATTAAATATTTTCCACTGATTTTCAGTGAGCATGCCCATTTCATGTGCAACTTCGCAGAGGCGCAAATCTGCATTATCTTCGCGTAGAAGCAAACGATATTCTGCGCGGGAGGTAAACATGCGATACGGTTCCTGCGTGCCATTAGTAATTAAATCATCTGCAAGCACACCAATATAGGCCTGATCCCGACGCGGTGACCAGGCTTGTTTTTCCTGCACCTGCAATGTGGCATTGATTGCCGCCAGCATACCCTGCGCTGCAGCTTCTTCATAACCGGTTGTGCCATTAATCTGTCCGGCGAAAAATAAGCCTTTGATAAATTTTGTTTCCAGGCTCGGCTTTAAATCCCGCGGGTCAAAAAAATCATATTCAATGGCATAGCCCGGACGGGTAATAAACGCATTTTCAAAACCTTTTATAGAGCGCACCAAATCCAGCTGCACATCAAATGGTAAACTGGTAGAAATGCCGTTGGGATAAATTTCAAAACTGTTGAGGCCTTCCGGCTCGATAAAAATTTGATGCGAATCTTTATCTGCAAAGCGCACAATTTTATCTTCGATGGACGGACAATAACGCGGCCCGACACCTTCGATAACGCCAGAATACATAGGGGAGCGATCCAGCCCGCCGTGAATAATTTCATGGGTGCGCGCATTGGTGTAAGTAATATGGCAGGAAATTTGTTGCGGGTGATCCTCCACTGAACCGGTAAGTGAAAACACCGGTGTTGGGGTATCGCCGGGTTGCTCCTGCAATTCAGAGTAATCAATGGAACGGCTATCAATGCGTGGCGGCGTGCCGGTTTTCAGGCGACTCACCCGAAACGGTAAATCACGCAAGCGCTTTGACAATGCAATCGATGGCGGATCACCGGCTCGACCACCGGAATGATTACTTTCGCCAATATGAATCAACCCACCGAGAAAAGTCCCGACGGTTAAAATAGCGGTTTTACATTTAAACTTCAGCCCCATCTGGGTAACCACACCCACCACCTGCTCATTTTCAATAATCAGGTCTTCAACTGCCTGCTGAAAAATCGACAAATTTGGCTGCGTTTCCAGAGCCATGCGAATCGCCTGACGATAAAGCTGGCGATCGGCCTGAGCACGGGTCGCCCGCACTGCCGGGCCTTTGCTGGCATTTAAGGTGCGAAACTGAATGCCACCCTTATCTGCAGCCTTCGCCATAATACCGCCCATGGCGTCAATTTCTTTAACCAGGTGGCCTTTGCCAATACCGCCGATAGCCGGGTTACAGCTCATAATACCGAGGGTTTCAATATTATGCGTCAGTAGCAGTGTATTTGAGCCCATGCGGGCAGCAGCCAGTGCGGCTTCAGTGCCTGCATGGCCACCACCAATCACTATGACATCGTAAATTTCATTGTAAAACATGGGCTTCAAATGGGTTGTTTATTAATTGAGCGATTTTAGCAAATATTGAAGAGCAGCACCGGATATTTAATTACTGAGTATTCCTGGTCTTTATGCAACAAGACATTAAAAGACACTGACATGAACGCTAATGCATGCAAATAGAAACTTAAATATTATACAAACCTAAACCACTGATAACAATCAGAACACCGCCAACTATGCGTTTTAACATTTCATCATTCTGCATAATATAATCATGTGCCTTTAAACCTAAAAAATGTCCAACTGCACCGATCGGTAACAACAACAGAGCCACCAGTAAATTTAATTCGATTCCCATTGCAACAAAAGTCGACATTTTTATAATGACAATAATAAACCACAACACAAACAACGTACTACGCAATAATTTTGTCTCTACATTACGCATAAACACCGCCACTATTAACGGCGCACCGGTTAAAGAGGTGCCCGCCACATAGCCACCGATACACAATAAAAAATGATCTGCCCATATATTATGACTATGAATACTTTTACCGGTTAACCATAAAACTGCATACAATAAGGTGATGGTATAAATAAAAATCAGTAGCCAGCTGGTGGGTAAACTAATTAAGCCAAATACCCCAATCAGAACAAAAGGGATAATGACGCGCATGGCTTTTTTTAAATAATTCCAGTCAACTTCGCCGAGACGGGAAAGTAATGTGAAACTTGAAAAGATAAGTAAATGAATGCCAATAATGGGCAACCAGAACAAAGGTTGATTATAAATGAATAACATCAGCGGTAAACCAAGAGCTCCACCACCAAACCCTAAACCACTACGTACAAAACCAGTCCAAATGTAAATCAGCGCAACAAAAAATAATTCTGTATAACTAAAGCCAGCTAAAACATCCATTTACTTTTATAATCTAACTTATTTTTTTTCTAAAATAATTTGAAAATTTACAGTTTCATGATCTATATCACGCACACCATAAATCAAATTTGCCTTTTTATAGAGTGTTGACACATATGTTCTAAGTCCATCAGTGGTAATTACTTTATTATCTTTAACCGACAAATCTACAGAATCTGTTAATAGGGCAGCCCGCGAGCTATACTCAACACTGGTAAGTGTTTTTGGGTTTTTTTCTTTTATCGTCTTTCTTTCTATCAAACCATTTTCATTTATTTTTATCTGATAAACCGCTCCGGATAACAAGTCCTTTAACTTGACATTATTATTCAGAAATATTTCACTTATTTCACTACCGCTCATTACCCTAAAATTTTGTTTTTCTAAACTATTCATCGTAAGCTTACTATCTGCATAAGCCACTGAAATACTGGTTTGAATCACAGCCATTATAATAATAAATATTTTCATTACGTTATCTCAGTTAATTAATGCCCTAAATACTCATCTATATACTGTGCAAGTTTATCCTGTAAATTTTCTTCAAATTCATTTAAGTTTTTATTAAATAATTCTAAATATTTTTCTGCTTTATCATGGTTTAACTTTTTATTATTCAGTTTATATTCCAGTTCTGGCAACATCTTATCTGTGCGTGGCACTATACTCCAGCTAACAAAATCGGCATGAATTTTTTCTACCCTTTGTTGAGCTGTAGTACAAAAATCAGATATATGATCTTCACCCTGTGGACCAAGGCATCCGGGTTCTAATCTAAACGTAACATAAAGTTTTTGATTTTGTTGAAGTGGCAATTTTATATTCATAGTTTTAAAATCATTAAATGGTTATTATAAATCTTCATCTATTCCATACTGGTTTAAACCCCAGGCAAACAAATGACTACTACGATCATTTGACTGCCGTAAATTACTAGCCAGCCTTTGTAACCAGTGTCTAAATAACTGATATGCCTCCTGTGGATGACTATCCATATAATCGAGTAATATTTTACGGTTTATACGCATTAATTCAACTTCATCACAGGCCACAACTGAGGCACTTCTCGGCGAACCATCAAAGAGATTTAATTCACCAAATGTTTCACCTGGTCCCAGGTCACAAAAACCAGACTGTATTTGTCTACCATCATGTAACACAACCCGTTTATTAATACGCACATGGCCTTTCTCAATATAGTAGACATCAAGGCTGTCTTCACCTTCCATCATAATACATGCACCGCTTTTATAACTAACCCGTTCACAGGCATGTGGCTGTTTAAATTCATCAGCCTGTAGAAATTTTTTTAATATTGTTGACATAGTTGTTTTTCAAAATTCCTGTTAACGTTCACATTTCCGGTGGATTTGATGGTTTCGTTAGAATAAACCATGCACCAAATAACATAAATGCCGCAATGCTAATTTTCACTAGAAGACTAACAGGTGAATAAACTAACATAAATATTAGGCTGATACTCATAAAGCCAATTGACATTATTTTGGCCGGCAGTGGTATTACACGATGCTGCGCCCACATTTGCAATGGCGGGCCAAATAATCTGTGATGGTATAACCAATTATGAAAGCGCTCTGAACTACGCGAAAAAGCCCATAATGCCAGTAACATAAATGGAGTAGTTGGCACCACCGGTAGTAATACGCCGATTACACCCAGTATAAAAAACAACCAGCCGGCTATAAAGTACAAAATTTTCATGCTTATCCATTGTAAATGAGAACTTCACATATCCCGCATTAATAAATTAAATTCGCTCTGAACATGCCTATCCTGATATTGTACTATCGGTTAATCATAATAATAGTACTATGAAATTATATTAGCCATTTCTTCAACAGATTAAAACCAAGCTGTTTAATACTGCGGTTTCGTCTGAATTTTTACTACAGAAGATATTCTAATACACCTTAAATAACCTATTATCAATCACTTTTTATCTTCATAGGCGTATACTATAAACAACATTACCATCGGTTAACTACAAGCTATTTTTTATGGACCTTCCACTCATTGATGACTTACGTTCAATATTTTTAAGTCAAACTCCACTACTTGATGTACGTGCTCCGGTTGAATTTAATCAGGGTGCCTTTCCTTATGCCGAAAATTTCCCTCTTATTAATGACCAGGAAAGAGAAACCATCGGCCTGCAATATAAAACAGCCGGACAGGATGCAGCCATTGCACTTGGACACGAACTGGTTAAAGGCGCGATCAAAAATACAAGAGTCAGTCACTGGCAATCATTTTTTGAGACCAACCCTGACGGCGTACTCTATTGCTTTCGCGGTGGCATGCGTTCTAAAATTTCTCAACAATGGATTTATGAAAAAACTGGTTTGATTTTTCCCCGGGTTAAAGGTGGCTATAAAGCCATGCGACGATTTTTAATTGATCAGCTGGAAGATTCTACTCAACAGATAAATCCAGTTATGCTAGGTGGTCGAACCGGTATTGGAAAAACGCTTGTACTACATAAGCTACAAAAGAAAATTGATCTCGAAGGCATACTCCACCATCGTGGTTCTGTTTTCGGTAACCATGTTACGCCGCAACCATCACAAATTAATATTGAAAATATTCTATCAATTGAGCTATTAAAATTAACCCATCAAAATCACCTTAATATTGTTTTTGAAGATGAAGCACCTAATATTGGCTCACGACGAATACCTGAAGTTTTATTTAATAAGTTAAAATCTTCTCCTCTAATTTTACTGGAGGCTTGCGTTGATGAACGCATCAATATCACCTTTGACGAATACATTACTGAAGCTCTGATAGAACATCAGGCATATAATGGCAAACAAGACGGCTTCATCAGCTGGGCCAATCAGTTACATACCGCCATTGATAAAATTCAGCGTCGCTTAGGCGGCGTACGCTACACTGAAATAAAAAACACATTAGCTCATGCTATTCAACAACAACAACAAAATAATGATACGCGATTACATCGCGACTGGATTCGTAGTTTGCTGGTTGATTATTATGACCCTATGTATGATTACCAGATCAGCAAAAAAAATAACAGAATTGTTTTTAGCGGAACACAAAATGAAGTGCTAAATTATTTAGCATCTGAATATCATATAGATTAATTAGCGCCCATCGGACCCATGATAGCTGTTTCACACGGAGAAGCATCTCGTGTTGCCGTGTCATAAAGCGATTTAACTAAAAAAGTTGCTCCGCCTGAAGCAAAATATGAATACACAATTGCGGTGTCTTTCACACTCATGGTTATCGAAGGGTCTATTATTTTTCCTGATAGTTTTACCATTGATGCCAGACTATTCAGGTTTAACTCAACGCCTTCTCTTGCCTGTGGTCTGATTCCAAATTCAAGTGTTTGCGAATGTAAGTCAACTATGCCACTGCTAATAATTTGTATTTTGTCAGTTTGCATGACTACACCTCTATCAGCTGTTAAAACACCTTCTTTTATATCAAATCGTATGACCGCACACTCTAAATTAGTTTTAGGGCTTTTATCTGCAATCGGGTTAATTGCCTTAACCAGATCGGTCAAAATATTACTGCTGACAAACTTTAATAAATCATCATCCAGTTCCGCTTTGCCTATCTTTACTATTATCTGACCATTTAAATGATCCATAATTTTCTGTACTGATTCACCTTTACTATCAAGATTAATTTTTATATTTGTATTTGCTCCACTTAAATATTGTTTCAATGTGTCATTCTCATCCAGTTGAATATTTTCAGTTACAAAAATGACATTCATTTCAGGCTGTGTAGTCTGCGAATTAATACGGATTTTTGCAGTTATTTCTTCATCCCGATTATTGACGACAGTTAGTTTATTTACATTTAATAAGCCATCCTCTAGCTTTGCGTTCATAGTAAATTTTACAAGCTCTAACAAATCATCTTCAATCCCTTCAATATCAATATCTATATCCGCATCATATTTAAACAAGTTTTTAAATGGTAATGTTTTTGATGGAAATAGCTCTTCTGATTCTGCTTTATTAATTTCAGTTTTACTGTTACTAGATATAAGCTTTTTTAGTTTAGTTAAATTAAGCAACTTTATTTTCAGACGGGCTATAACTTTTGGCCTTTCAGGTTGAATCCTATATTCAAAATATCCACTAATCAAAGTTTTATCTATAGTTGCTGTACTTATTTTTACTATATAATTTTGTTTTTGTTTTATTATTCTGGCATTTAATAAAACTTTACCAATTTCATAATTATCTACTGGGAATAGTTTTTTTATTGTTGTCAGATCTGGATATTTTACATCGAATAAAATATCCAGGTTATCATACCTACTTACTGGTAGGTCCGTCTCCACACTAAAATCAATATTACCAATATTTCCATTAGCTACTATTGGTATGGATGATAAATTTAGCAAATTATTAACTGCGGGAATCTTCAAGTATATCTTTACTGGGACATCTTTATGCCTGGCCAGTAACCTTATTTCTGTATTCTCACTTTGCTCAACATGCAATTCTTTAATATATATATTTTTTTCTATATTTTTATCTTTATAATTAATACTTGCATTAGTAATAGATAGCTTTGAACCCCTATAAAATGGCAGCACTACTAACTCGTTTGATTTATTACTTTTCGATTTTTGTTTTACTAGATTTCTAAATTCCCAGTTTGCTTTATCAAAATCATTTTTTTCTAAATTTATAATGAAGCCGTCTAGAATAATTCTAATTATATCAATTTTTCCAGTAAACAATGCTTTTGCTGATATTTTAATATTTATTGATTTAGCTTCTAGTAAATAATCCTGTTCTGACCACTGTGCATTTTCAAATTGAATATTCTCTGCTGATAAACCTGTATTCGGATATAACTGTATTTTTAAATCACCATTTAACTTTAGTCTTCTGCCCATTACTTCACTTACCATTTGTGTAATAGTATTTTTGGCAAAATTTATATTAGTATAATTAATTATTACTGGAATGATTAAGATTATTATCATAAATAACAATAATGTTTTTTTGATCATTTTTTCATATCACTTAATCATAAGTTATTAATAATCAATTTTCATATCTTTTTTAATTTGTAAAAAAACTTTTGAAGAATTATTAATATTTAAATGCTTTAAAGTATACTTCCATCCGCTGGCTTTGTTTTTATAATAAAGTCCTGCTATATTTTGCAAAGGTTCACCACTAACATCTGCGATGGATACACTCATGAGCACATCCGCTGCATTAAACTCATAATGATTAAATAATTCTTCAACTTTTTGTGGCGGCACCTGAAAATCTGCTGCAACTTTATCTACAAACTGGCTTAACTTTTTTTTATGTTTTCTGTTTATATTTTTATGGATAGATATTAATGTCTCATCCAGCTCTTTATCGCCACTATGCGGTTGATAGGTTTGCGCACTTATGGCCTGCACATTTACTGATAACATTAAAATTAGGCATTGAATTACTATTTTCATTTTTATTAACCTGTGTCTTATTTGTTATTTCCCGATACAGAAACTCGAAAATATTTTTCCTAATAGATCATCCGATGTAAACTCACCGGTTATTTCATTCAATTTCTGCTGGGCCATACGAAGCTCTTCCGCTAATAACTCACCGGCTTGTAACTCAATTAAATTATAACGACCCATTTGTAAATGCTGATCTGCATTTTCCAACGCATCAATATGTCGCCGTCTGGCCATAAACCGACCTTCATTACTCTGCTCATAGCCCATGCATTGTTTAAGGTGATTTTTTAAAATATCGATACCTTCTCCAGTTTTTGCACTCAGAGCGATATCCGTCTCCGAGTCGTTTTCTATCAGCTCTGCAGCTCGTCCCGAGCTGTCAATTTTATTAAAAATACGAGTTACACCTATATGCTCAGGAAGCTTATCTTCTATTTGCAGATGATCATCATTGCGATGTGTATCGTCAACCAGTAATAAAATTCGATCCGCCTGTTCTATTTCCTGCCATGCCCGGCGTACACCTTCCTGCTCTACTGGGTCATCACTTTCACGTAAACCTGCGGTATCAATAACGTGTAATGGCAAACCATCAATTTGAATATGTTCACGTAAAACATCACGAGTGGTACCGGGAATATCTGTAACAATTGCTGAGTTTCTTCCTGCGAGTTGATTTAATAAACTGGATTTTCCGGCGTTGGGTCGTCCAGCAATCACTAATGTCATTCCTTCACGCAATAAACTTCCCTGACGAGCTGATTTGAAAACATCAGCTAGTGCCACTTCAATTTTAGTTAATTTAGCTTCAACTTTTCCATCACTGAGAAAATCAATTTCTTCTTCAGGAAAATCCAATGATGCTTCCACATATAACCGCAGCTCGATTAAGCTTTCCACTAATGCGGTTATATTTCCAGAAAATTCTCCCTGTAATGATCTGACTGCAGCTTTTGCCGCTTCCGCTGATTCAGCTTCAATTAAATCGGCCACCGCTTCCGCCTGGGCTAAATCCATTTTATCATTTAAAAATGCTTGCTCGCTAAACTCCCCTGCTCGGGCTGGTCGAGCACCGAGTTTTAAAACCCGATTCAATATCATATCAAGGACCACCGGACCACCGTGAGCCTGTAGTTCTAATATATCTTCACCGGTAAAGGAGTTTGGATGTTGGAAATAGATTGCGATGCCAGTATCTATGACATCATTTTTTTCATCTTTGAAAGCCAGGTATTCTGCACGCCGAATGGCTGGAATTTTGCCGAGTATATTTTCTGCTATTTCAGCACTTCCCGGGCCGGATACCCTTACTATGCCGACACCACCTCTGCCGGGGGCCGTAGCTATTGCTGCAATAGTTTCACAATTTGAGATACTCATGGAGGGAGTTTACTTGGGCTTGCTGAAAATGCAAAAGTCTATCTATTCTAAATGGAATATTTTACATTAATTTTAATTGCCTCCTATGCACTATTAAAAGCATAGGAGAGCAATGAGATAGACGAAATCTACTTTTCAGATTCGATTGTACGGGTAATCAGCCACTGCTGAATAATCGATAGTGTATTATTAACTACCCAGTAAAGTACCAGACCCGCCGGGAAGAACAGGAAGAAAATAGTAAATACAAACGGCATAAACTGGAATACTTTCTGCTGTACCGGATCAACTGGCGCGGGGTTCAGTTTTTGCTGAATAAACATTGTCGCACCCATTAAGACGGGCAGAATATAATAGGGATCCTGTTCAGATAAGTTCTGAATCCACAGTGCAAATGGCGCATTACGCATTTCTACTGATTCTAACAACACCCAGTACAGTGCAATGAAAACCGGTATCTGTATCAAAATAGGGAAACAACCACCGAGGGGGTTAATTTTCTCTTCTTTATACATTTTCATCATTTCAGATGACATACGCTGACGGTCATCACCATAGCGCTCTTTCAAAGTTGCCATACGCGGCGCAACTTTACGCATACGCGCCATTGAACGATAACCTTTTGCGGATAACCAGTAAAAGGCAGCTTTCACCGTAATCGTTAAAAAGATAATGGCCCAGCCCCAGTTATCAAACATAGTGTGATAAAACTTTAATAACCAGAACAGTGGTTTTGCCAATATCGTGAGCACACCATAATCAACGGTTAATTCTAAACCCGGTGCAATTTTTTCCAATCTATCCTGTAATTTAGGACCAACGACTAACTGACTTTTAAATACGGCAGGAGTCTGTGGACTGGCATTTTCTACCGTAGATTTCAAACCTAATATATATCGACCACTGCTAGCAGAGTATTTGGTATATGCCTTATTTGTTTCATTTTGATCTGGCACCCAGGCAGCGAGGAAATAATGCTGAATCATCGCAATCCAGCCACCTTTCATGTCTGCATTAAAGTTTTGTGATTCAATATCATCAAAATCTACTTTTTCATATTTAATCTCATCATTAAATACCACTCCACCTACATAGGTTGGAATCATTGTTGATTTACGTTCCTGTAAAGATCGGGATAGTTGACGATATTCCTGACCACTCCAGTCATCACCATTAACAACATGTTCAACATCAATAACGTAGCTATTACGATGAAAAATAAAAATTTTATTTACACTGATACCATCTTGTTGCCAGTGTAATGTAACTTTCAGTTCATCGGTGCCTTCTTCCAGACGATATTCAGTTTTCTCAACCTGATAAATATCATTATGACTAGGGGCTTTTTGTGCATAGGAGATCAGACCTGATTGAGCAATATGATAGTCACTTTCACTGCTTGAAAATAAGCGAAAAGGAGCATCTATCTGTTCTGCACTTTTCTGATAGTCCCGTAAGTCCAGCTGATAAATAGTGCCGCCCCGGGTATCAATCATTAAATCAAGTAAATCTGTAACCACATGAACGTTCTGACGTGAAGCGTTAACATCTTCACTCACCAGAGGAGCTGAAACTGCATTATTTGCTGATGGAATATCTGCAGATGGCAATGATGAATTATCTGCATCGGGAATTGTAGCCGACGTATCAAATACCTGTTCAATCTGTGTGTCTATCGGCTGTGGGCCATAGGTTTTTTCCCACTGCTGATAGAGTAAAAACAGCGTAAAAAAGAAAGCGAGGTATAATACGGTACGTTGGTTTTCCATTGATATCCTGATGACGTTTAATAATCGTGTTTAATATAATTAATGTTTACATTCAGTTTTATGCGTATGTTCGGGAACCGGATCATATCCGCCTTTGCGCCAGGGGTGGCAACGCCCGATTCGACGTAACGCTAACCAACCGCCATGCAATATACCAAATCGGCTTATGGCTTCAACTGCATATGTAGAACAGGTGGGAGTATATCTACAATGAGGAGGTATGTACGGACTAATTACGTACTGATAGAAACGGATGAGCCCGATAAAAATTCTGCGCATGACTATTTTTGATGATTCCGACGATACATTAATCATTCCTGCTATTTTCAGGCTGAAACTGCTGAATTAACTTAATCCAGTGCTGTTCTAAAGAATTAAATATTTGTGGATTATCCGCATGTTTTGTATTGGGTTTCGCCATTACCACCAGATCGATAGCAGGCAAGTTTTGACAATTCAGTCGAAAACTTTCCCGAATTATTCGCTTTATGCGATTACGGTCTACAGCTCGTTTAGCATTTTTTTTAGAAATAGCCAGCCCTAAACGCGGACTTGAATCCAGCCCATTAGCTTGTATATCTATAGGTGACTCAGCTATATCCGTATTAACCTGCAATCTGGATATGGCTAGAATGGTTAGATAACGATCACTGGAACGCACCGGGTTTTTAAAAACCCGACTAAATTCATCTGCTTTAAGTAAACGGACCTGCCTTGAAAAACAGGCCCTGTTATCAGTCATTATTCTAAATTCATTTTTAGTAAGCTTTTAACCAATCAAGCATTTGACCGCTTAAGCTTAACTAAGAATGAAATTATGCAGACAGACGTGCTCTACCTTTTGCACGACGAGCTTTTAATACTTTACGACCACCAACAGTACGGCTGCGCGCGCGAAAACCATGGGTACGTGCGCGTTTAATGCGACTTGGTTGAAATGTTCTTTTCATTGGTCTAAACCTAAATTAATCTTGAAAAATTGGGGCATATATTCTAATCGCTGAAGCAACGGTAGTCAAAGCAATATGTTAATAATTTTTATTTGTTTTAACCTGAAGCTGCATTTAAATGAAAATTCAGGGAATATGGAATCCATATTGCAGATATAAATACGAACTAGTTGATGTTTCCTGATAATGGAACTCAAATATAATCGGTCTATAACAAAATACACAGACATAAACGACTGCATTTATACAAAAGCTGTGGACAACTCTTGTATAACTACTGAATAAATTCCACACCACAAGTTATCCACAATCTGTATACGCGTTTCAAATAGCTTATCCCAATGTTACCCCTATCAATATATCTATTTAACCTATTGATTATAAAGTATTTATTTTAGTTATCCACAGATTTAAGGCGGCTTAACTATAACTATTAATCTTTATATATATATACTAATTATATAAGCCCCCAGTTTAATTTACCTGCTATTCGAAATAATAGTTTTGTGTTAATTTGTAGCAGGTTAAAATATCAGGTTTACCAAATTCAAGATTTAGCTGATTTTTAAATTTAAGTTAAATCTTGAGTTATCTAACATTTACTGGGGAATTTATTTCGTGTCGACTGCTTTGTGGGATCAGTGTTTACAACGACTGGAGCAAGAGCTTTCGGATCAACAATTGAATACCTGGATTCGACCTTTACAAACTGAAGAATCAAATAATCAACTATTTCTATTTGCTCCAAATAGCTTTGTATTGGACTGGGTTAAACAGCACTTTTTGCAACAAATAACCACTATTTGTCAACAAATAGATACAAATAATGACATTTCCGTTATATTAGATATTGGTAGTAAAAACCCCAGGCCAGAATTTAAAGCAACAATTAACTCATCTAAACCCGTTACTGTTCCCAGCTCTATACAACCACCAGGTAAACCAAAACCATCAAATGAACTACTTGAACATAATCTGAATATTGGTTTTACATTTAATAATTTTGTCGAAGGTAAAAGTAATCAACTGGCTAAAGCGGCATCATTGCAGGTAGTAGAAAATCCTGCAGGATCATATAACCCGTTATTTTTATATGGTGGAGTGGGTTTAGGTAAAACCCATTTGATGCATGCGGTAGGAAATAAGGTTCTACAGAAAAATCCTCAGGCACGTATCGTCTATCTTCATTCAGAACGCTTTGTAACCCATATGATAAAAGCCTTACAGCATAATACTATGGACGAATTTAAAAACTTTTATCGTTCACTTGATATGCTTTTGATTGATGATATTCAATTTTTTGCCGGTAAAGAACGTTCTCAGGAAGAGTTTTTTCATACATTTAATGCATTACTCGAAGGTGGCAGGCAAATCATTTTAACCTGTGATCGCTATCCGAAAGAAATTGATGGCCTGGAAGAACGCTTGAAATCCCGTTTTGGCTGGGGTTTACCAGTGTGCATAGAGCCTCCTGAATTAGAAACACGTGTTGCAATTTTACAAAAGAAAGCCGAAGAATTTGGTATTGACTTACCCAGTGAAGTCGCATTTTTTATCGCTAAACGGATTCGTTCTAATATTCGTGAATTAGAAGGCTCACTACGACGCGTTATGGCAACGTCTAATTTTACCGGAAAACCAATTACTCTTGAGTTTGCCAAAGAGACTTTACGTGATTTAATTGCCCTGCATGATCGTTTAATTACGATTGAAAATATACAAAAAACGGTGGCGGAATATTATAAAATAAGAATTTCAGATTTGCATTCCAATAGCCGTAGTCGATCTATTACACGACCCCGTCAACTTGCAATGGCTTTATCTAAAGAACTGACTAATCACAGTTTACCGGAAATTGGCAATGCATTTGGTGGACGAGATCATACAACTGTTTTACATGGTTGTCGGAAAATTGCAGAATTACGAGAATCAGATACCAAAATAGATGAAGACTATACCAATTTATTACGTATTTTAAGTAATTAAACTTGCTGTGCATTAGCATGAAAATAAGCTGTGGATAAATATTGTATAGTAGTGTGGATAAATAGGCAGATTAAAGTTATCCACATTCTGTCTACATTTTAAGGGGTATTTTCCCCAAGCTTGTTCATTTGAATTTAACTAGGTAAGTTATTGAATTTATTTATAATAATTAAGTTATCCACAGATAGTAACGGGCTTAACTATAATAACTAAGTATTAATATATATATAATAATTAGGAACACCCATGAAGATAAAAATCCAGAGAGATGATTTATTAATACCACTTCAACAGGTTATAGGCGCGGTTGAAAAACGTCAGACATTACCTGCTCTGGCTAATGTATTAATTAAGTCTAATGATAATCATTTCACTTTAACAACTACAGATCTGGAAATTGAACTGGTTTCTACCGTAAATCATATGATGGATGAGGCAGGTGAAATTACCTTACCGGCTAAAAAACTGCTCGATATTTGTAAGGCCTTACCAGCAGATGCTGAAATTAATATTGAGGTTAATGGAGATAAAGCATTAATAAAATCCGGTCGGAGTCGCTTTAGTTTAACTACACTACCTGCTTCTGACTTCCCTTCTTTAGAAGATATTAGCAGTGTTTATGAATTTAGTGTTCCTCAATCACTTTTGAAAACACTTATTGATAAAACATCTTTTGCAATGGCTCAACAGGATGTTCGTTATTATTTGAATGGTTTAATGTTAGAAGTCGCTTCTGGCATTATTAGAACGGTTGCTACAGATGGGCATAGATTATCTTTTTGTGAAAAAAATATTGATGCGGATTTAACAGATAATAAACAGGTTATTATTCCGAGAAAAGGTGTAAGTGAGTTACAACGTCTACTTTCTGATTCAGATGATGAAATTAAAATTATACTTGGTAATAACCATATTCAATGTAGTTTAGCGAACCAACGATTTACTTCAAAATTAATTGATGGTCGTTTTCCCGATTACAAACGGGTGATGCCTGAGTCTTCCGGCAATAATATGGTACTTAATCGAGAAGCGTTAAAGCAGGCATTGGTACGTGCTTCTATCTTATCAAATGAGAAATACCGTGGTATTCGGATGATCATTGAAACGAACTTATTAAAACTCCAGGCACAAAATCCCGACCAGGAAGAAGCGGATGTTGAGTTAGAAATTAGTTATGAAGGTAATCCGATTGAAATGGGTATTAACGTAAATTACATGATTGATGTATTAAATACTTCTTCTGAAGAAACAGTACAAGGTTTTATTAAGGATGCAAATAGTAGTTGTTTGCTAATGTTTCCCGATGAAGGTGAAGCAAAATACGTTATTATGCCGATGCGTTTGTAGTCATAAGATTTAAACTGGTTTTACTATGGGCTTAAAGAGCCTTAAAGTTACTGATTTCCGCAATTTAAGTTCGGTTCATATAGAACCGAATGCCTGCTTGAATTTAATTACAGGTGATAATGCTGCTGGTAAAACCAGTTTGCTTGAATCTATATTTTATCTTAGTTATGGTCGTTCCTTTCGTAGCGCTAAAACTAGACATTTAATCACTTATGAACAGAATCTTTTTCGCCTGGTTTGTGACTTAGATGATGAATCAACTCGAATTGGACTACAACGTGATCTTAAAGAACAGGTTATAAGAGTTAATAACCAGTCAATCTACCGTATTTCAGAACTTTCTAGCCTCCTCCCTGTTTTAGTTTTACATCCTGATAGCCATCAACTCATTTCTGCAGGCCCTGAAAACAGGAGACAATATATGGACTGGGGTGTGTTCCACGTGGAACACCAATTTATAGAATCATGGAAAAAATATAAAAAAGCCCTAAGCCAGCGTAATGCAGCATTACGATTACACCAATCTGATAAATTATGTTCGCTTTGGGATAAAGAGCTGATACTCAATGCGTTAAACATACAAAGTTATAGGCTTAAATACTTAAACTTAATAAATGACATTGTTTCAGAGTTATCTTCAGTGTTATTCCCTGATCACCAGATATCACTTAGTTATAAACAAGGCTGGCCTGCGGATATTGATTTCTCTGCTTACCTTAGTCAAAGTTTAATTAAAGATCGAGAAAAAGGTTTTACTCAGTCCGGGCCACATCGTGCAGATATTAAAATAACAGTGGATGGTTTATCTGCACAATCGTCTATATCTCGAGGACAACAGAAAAAATTGGTTTGCTTGCTTAAAATTGCGCAACTTATACTTTTCTCTAAGAAATCCAAAAGACGATGTATTCTATTGTTTGATGATTTACCCGCAGAGCTTGATCTGGATAATCAAAATAAAATATTGAGTATTCTCTCAAATCTCGATATACAGATATTTATCACTGCAATTGAGGCTAATCAAATTGCATGTGATAACTGGAAGAGCTATAAAGTGTTCCACGTGGAACAGGGTCAGGTTCGTGAAATATAGATTAGTTATCATAAGTGAAATCCGAGCCATGAAAACATCACAGGATATCTAAAAAATCCAGTTAAATCACACCATTATAAGATTGTTAGATTGTCTAAATAAAGTTAAAAAACCCTTATAAAACCCCCTTAAAGTACGTAATTCAGTTATAATCGAAATCCTGTTTATAGGGGATTTATATGACCGAAGCTGCTGCTTACGATTCATCGAGTATTAAGGTTTTAAAAGGCCTGGAGGCTGTTAGAAAACGCCCCGGTATGTATATTGGCGATACCGATGATGGCACAGGTTTGCATCATATGGTGTTTGAAGTGGTTGATAACTCAATCGATGAAGCACTTGCGGGACATTGCAGTGAAATCAATGTGAAAATACACAGCGATGGTTCTGTTTCAGTTAGCGATAATGGTCGTGGAATCCCGGTTGATATACATGAAGGTGAAGGTATATCAGCAGCGGAAGTTATAATGACTGTATTGCATGCCGGCGGTAAATTTGATGATAATTCTTATAAAGTTTCCGGTGGCTTGCACGGTGTAGGTGTTTCGGTAGTAAACGCGCTCTCCGAGAAATTAATGCTAACGATTCACCGTAATGGTGAAATACATCAGCAGGAATATTCACACGGCGATCCGGTTCATGCCATCAAAGTGGTTGGTGAAACCAAAACCAGTGGTACTGAGTTGCGTTTCTGGGCATCAGATAAGACTTTTACAAATATCGAATATCATTACGATATCTTAGCTAAGCGTTTGCGAGAACTTTCTTTTCTTAACTCGGGTGTGCGTATTGTACTTACTGATAAGCGTGTTGATGAAAAACAGGATGTTTTTGAATATCAAGGGGGTATAAGTTCCTTTGTAGAACATCTTAATAGGAATAAAACCCCATTACACCAACAGGTTTTACATTTTAACTGGGAAAATGATGAAGGCCTGGGTGTAGAAGTCGCAATGCAATGGAATGATTCATATCAGGAAAATATATATTGTTTTACTAATAATATTCCTCAGCGTGATGGTGGTACACATATGGCGGGTTTCAGGGCTTCTCTGACCCGTAGTTTGAATCAATATATGGAAAAAGAGGGTGTTGCCAAAAAGAATAAGGTCAATACCACTGGTGATGATGCTCGAGAAGGTTTAACCGCGGTACTGTCTGTAAAAGTGCCTGATCCTAAATTTTCATCCCAAACTAAAGATAAGCTGGTTTCCTCCGAGGTGAAGTCTGCTGTGGAAGCGGCAATGAATGAAAAATTTCAGGAATTTCTAATTGAAAGACCGGGTGATGCCCGTGCAATAACGCAGAAAATTGTAGAGGCAGCCCGTGCTCGTGAAGCGGCCCGTAAAGCGCGTGAAATGACTCGTCGTAAGGGCGCACTTGATATTGCAGGTTTGCCGGGAAAATTAGCAGATTGCCAGGAAAAGGATCCCGCCTTATCAGAATTATATCTAGTGGAAGGGGACTCGGCGGGTGGTTCGGCTAAACAGGGTCGTGATCGGAAGACTCAGGCTATTTTACCGCTGAAAGGAAAAATTCTGAATGTTGAAAAAGCTCGCTTCGATAAAATGCTACAGTCTGCAGAAGTGGGTACACTGATTACTGCGCTAGGTTGCGGTATTGGTAAAGATGAATATAACCCTGATAAAATGCGTTATCATCGAGTTATTATCATGACCGATGCGGATGTTGATGGATCACACATTCGTACCCTGTTGCTAACCTTCTTTTATCGTCAGGTTCCGGAATTAATTGAACGGGGTTATATTTATATTGCACAGCCTCCCCTGTATAAAGTGAAAAAAGGTAAGCAGGAACGATATGTTAAAGATGATCAGGAGTTAAATAGCTATTTATTAACACTGGCGCTTTCTAATGCTCACTTACATGTACAAAACGATACACCAGCTATTTCAGATACTGCACTTGAAGAATTGATTAAATCATATATGTCGGTACAGGCTGTCATTACCCGTTTATCACGACGTTATGAAGAATCAATTTTAAAAGAACTGGTAAATTTACCTGCAATACAAAAAAATGATCTAAATGATTCAGATAAAATAACTGAATATTTAGATAAGATGTTGATTTTATTGAATAAAGTAAAGCCTTCAGGGGTTGAATATTCAGTTGCTACGAATCATCTTGAAGGTGAAGATCTACCACAGATAGAAATAACTAAAGTGGTTCACGGGCTTGACCATGTCACGGCATTTACGGCAGATTTTTTTGACAGTCCGGAATATGCCTTAATGAATGAGCTATATCTGAAACTGGAAGGTTTGTTTTCAGAAGGCTCTTATATTCAGCGGGGTGAAAAGACTCAGTTAGTTTCGAATATCGATGATGTTAAAAACTGGTTATTTGAGGAAGCCCGGCGTGGTTTGAATATTCAGCGCTATAAAGGACTGGGTGAAATGAATCCAGAGCAGCTATGGGAAACAACGATGAATCCTGAAACCCGTAGAATGCTGCAGGTGCGCATAGAAGATGCAGTATCAGCAGATGAAGTATTCACTACGCTAATGGGTGATCAGGTAGAACCCCGTCGTGAATTTATTGAGTCTAATGCCCTTTCAGCGATGAATATTGATACCTAAAATATTTGTTTAAAGTGCAGAAAAACGCGATTAAATAGTACGTTATTGAAGTTTAATTTAATCTTGAATTGACGTTTTTCTGCGCTAACTATTAACTTATTTACCTGGGGCTTTCCAGGCGACTTCAGCAAATGCATCATCCAATGGTGTTTTAGCAATATGATTGGTAAAGTTACTGAGGGTTTTCTGCGCAATACCCACTAGAATATCCAGTATATGTTTTGTCTCATATCCTGCGTCTAAAAAAGTCTGCGTGTCTATATCATCTACCCAGCCTCTCTTCTCAATAAGACTTCGAGTATATTGACGTAAAGCCTCAAGTTTTGTGTCATCTAATATCAGGTTGTCACGGATAGCACTCACTACGGTAGAATCAACATTATTCATTCCGGCAATAGCGGTATGGGCTGCCATACAATATCCGCATTCGTGAAAAAAGCTCACAGTCAGTAAAACAATTTGTTGTTCTGTTGCACTTAAGTTCGATTTTGAAAAAATATTTGCAACACTGAGATAGGCTTCAGTTAGCGCAGGCGATGTAGCCATTACACCTATTAAATTAGGTATGAATCCAAAATTATCTTGTGTTTGCTGTAGAAGATCTTTAGATTTAGAGGGCGCGCTATCAAGGTTTAATACAGGAAATGAGGTCATATTTTACTCCATTATTGAATGATTGTTCAAATATAATAAACATTATTGAGCAATTATTCAACTATTGGTAGAATAGTTAATAAATATATCTGGAATCGCTATGGCACGACCAATAACATTTAATCAAGAAGATGTACTAGACAGTGCAATGCAATTATTCTGGAGACAGGGCTATGCGAATACATCGGTAAAAGATCTAAGTAGTGCAACTCACCTGCAGCCTGGCAGCCTATATGGCGCTTTTAAAAATAAGCGAAATTTATTTCTTATGTCGCTTGATTATTATTTTGAGCATTTGTACACAGCTATGCGTTGTATTCTGCAGTCTGAAGAAGCACCACTTAAAAGAATACGACTGTTTTTTGATTTTATACTAAGCCAGAAAAATGAAGATAAAGACCTGAAGAGCTGCTTACTGGTTAATACCCTGCTAGAAATAGCACCGGATGATAGTGAAATAAACCATCGAGTGAGTACCATGTTTACTAAAATAGAACGTGAGTTCAGTGATGTACTAAAACTGGCTCAAACACAGGGAACCTTAATATCGGGTGGAAGACCAGAAGCAATAGCGAAAATGTTAATGAGTGGGATTTTTGGACTACAGGTATATAATCGAATGAATCCGGATAAGGATGGATTAGCTCAAATAGTTAATAATCTTTTAGCCAATCTTGAGAAGATCTAATTTATCGTAAACCTTGCTTAATATATAATTATCTATCACTAATAAATCGTTTGATTAAAGATAAAAAAACATATGAATAATGTACTTACGAATCAGCAACAGTTACCAGAATTTACAAAGATAAAAAATAATGAAATAGAAAGCACTATTACTGCAATTATTAAAGAAAACACGAAAAAACTAAATGGATTGTTAATATCAGAAAAAATCCATGATTGGCCAGTATTTATAGCAGAATTAGAAGCGATGGATAATTTGCTATCTAGAGCCTGGTCTCCAGTCAGTCATTTAAATTCAGTTATGAATAGTGAAGAATTAAGACAAATTCATGACAATTGTTTAACTAAGCTTAGTGCGTATTCAACAGATATGTCTCAAAATCAGGCCCTATTTGAAGCATATACTGGTATTCAGTCAGCAAAAGAGTTTAATGGACTGGATAAGGCGAATAAAAAAGTCATCGAAAATGCCATTCAGAAATTTAACTTGAGTGGAGTGGCGCTTTCAAATGAAAAGAAAGAACAATTTAAACAAATGAAGAGCAAATTATCGAATTTACATTCGAAGTTTGAACAGAATGTAATGGATGCAACACAGGCTTTTCGTATCCACATTGAAGATAGCAGTCAGCTTTCAGGGTTACCTGATTTTGTAATAGATATGGCAAAACAGTTTGCAGAGGATGATAAACTAAAAGGCTGGTTGTTCACACTGGATGCACCATCTTATATTGGAGTCATGACGTATTCAAAAATAAGAAAATTTCGTGAAGAAATATATACGGCATATACAACCCGAGCATCAGCTAAAGGACCAAATGCAGCTGAATTTGATAATAGTGAAGTTATGCTGGAAATACTGACAGCACGAAAACAAATAGCGGATATATTAAATTATAATAATTATGCGGAGGTTTCTATAGCCGATAAAATGGCTGAAAATACATCTGATGTTTTAAATTTTCTAAATGATCTGGTTAAAAAATCAAAACCACAGGCAGAGAAAGAGTACAGTATTTTAAAGAAATTTGCTAAACAAGAATATAAAATCAATCAACTGGAAGCATGGGATGTGATGTTCATGTCCGAGAAATTGAAACAGAAGGAGTATGGAATCAGTCAGCAGGAGTTAAAGCCCTACTTCCCGGCTGAAAAAGTAATCAAAGGTTTATTTGAAATAGTAAATCGATTGTACGGCATAGTAATAAAAGAGATAAATGATGTAAATGTCTGGCATAAAGATGTTAAATTTTATGAGATAACTGATGAAACAGGTAATCTGCGTGGTCAGTTTTATTTAGATCTTTATAGTAGAAACAATAAACGTGGTGGTGCATGGATGGATGAATGCATTTGTAGAATGAAATGCAAAAAAACCATTCAAACACCTGTGGCATATTTAACCTGTAATTTATCAGCTCCTGTTGGAGATAAACCGGCATTATTGAGTCATGATGAGGTAACAACTTTATTTCATGAGTTCGGTCATGGCTTACAACACATGTTAACCAAAGTTGATTCATTATTTGTTTCTGGTATTAGTGGAGTTGAGTGGGATGCGGTAGAGTTACCAAGTCAGTTTATGGAAAACTGGTGTTGGCAAAAAGAAGGTTTAGCTTTAATAACTGAACATATAGAGACCGGAGAGTCATTACCGCAAGATCTATATAAAAAGCTCATAAAAGCTAAAAACTTTCAGTCTGCGATGATTATGCTGAGACAACTTGAATTTGCTTTATTCGATTTTAGATTACATATTGAGTATGATCAGAATGGCTTTGAAAGTGTACAAAAAATACTAAATGAAGTACGAGAACAGGTAGCTGTAATAAAGCCTCCACAAAGTAATCAGTTTCAGCATAGTTTCACACATATATTCTCAGGTGGATATGCAGCAGGATACTATAGTTATAAATGGGCGGAAGTTTTATCAGCAGATGCATTCTCAAAATTTGAAGAATACGGTATTTTTAATAAAGATACAGGCCATGAATTTATGCACAATATTCTAGAAACGGGTGGTTCTGAAAAAGCAATGAGCTTGTTTACTCAGTTTCGTGGAAGACAACCAGATATAGAAGCGTTATTGAAGCATAGTGGACTAGTGTAAAAGTAATTAAAAATTAATTGGCACAAAATTGAAATGAAAATAAAGCGGATTTTACCAGTAATAGTATTTTACATATTTATAAGTAGTTGCTCATTATATATAGATTCATTTACAAATAATTTGAATACAGCAATTAAAACAAGCAATGATCCACAAACGATTATGCAAGCCCTGCCAGCATACATCGTGTTGTTAGATGGATTGATAGAAGGTGATGCGGATAATGAAGAGACTTTACTTGCTTCAGTTAATTTAATGAATGCTTATTCATCATTACTCGGCTCGCAAATAGACATAATAGAAGATATACCAGACTATGAAATTCTAAAAATCAGGAATCAACAGAAAATATTAAATCAGAAAGCGTTAGACAGGGCTAGTAAAGCCATATGTATTTATAAAGAATTTTATTGCAGAATAACCGTAATAAAATATTCTGAGTTATATACGCTATTAAATAGAATGAGTACTGAAGATGCTATAATTCTATATAAGCTAGCTACTGCATGGGTGTCCTGGATACAGGTTAATACTGATGACTGGAACGCGATGGCACAATTAGCACAAATTAAATTGTTAATGGAAAAGATTATTGAGCATGATAATGAAATAGATAATGGAAATGCTCATGTATATTTAGGTGTATTAAACAGCATTATACCGGCGACGTTAGGTGGAAAACCTGAAGTGGGTAAAAAACATTTCGAAATGGCAATTAGCATATCAAATAATACAAATTTAATGGCGAAAGCATTATATGCAGAATATTATTCCAGATTAATATTTGATGAGAATTTGCATAACAAATTAATATCTGAAATTTTATCAGATAAAAATGTATCACCAAATTTAATAAACACTTTAGCAATTGAAAAGGCTAAAGCATTACAGCGTAGTGCTGAAGATTACTTTTAGAAAATGAAATTATGAAAAAAACATTACTGATAAATTTTTTAATGCTTATGATGGTTTTTCCTTCAATACAGGCAAAAACATTTAAAATATCTACAGATGTACCAGATGGAACATTCTGGATGAAGCAGATGCGAGCTGCAGCAAAAGAAATAAAAAAGCAAACACAGGGAAGGGTAAAATTTAAATTTTATCCGGGTGGTGTAATGGGCTCGGAAAAAATAGCGATGAAAAAAATTCGTATTAATCAGTTGCAAGGTGCGATTGTAGCGAATGGCGTATTAGCGACTATATACCCGGATAGTCAGGTTTATGCGCTACCAAAACTATTTAATAGCATTGAAGAAGTAGATCATATAAGAAACAAATTTGATTCAAGCATTAAAGATGGAATAGAAGAAGGAGATATGGTTAGTTTTGGCATATCAGAAACAGGTTTTGCATATATATTATCAACAAAAGATATTAATAAAAAAGGTGATTTAAGTTCATATAAAGTATGGGCACCATCAGGTAACAAACAAATTGAATTAACTTTAAACGCGATAGGTGTAACACCAATACCTCTAAATATAGGTGATGTTTTAACAGGATTACAAACAAATTTAATAGATACCGTTATTATTCCACCAGTGGTAGCAATCACATTACAATGGCATACGCAGGTTAATTTTTATTCGAATGTACCACTAATGTATATATATGGGACGTTTATTATAAGTAAAAAACAGTTTAATAAAATAAGTAAACAGGACCAGAAAATAGTAAAAGATACAATGAACAAAGTTCTTGCCCGTATTGATGCAAAAAATAGAAAAGAAAATTTATCCGCATTTGAAGCTTTAAAAAGTCAGGGCCTTAAAGATTCATCACCTGCAGATAATATGCTTGAATATTGGGTAAAAAAAGGCGTAGATGCTAGAGACACCATTAAGAATAAAAATATAATGTCCAATAAAATAATAGAAAACGTGACACATGAATTAGAAGTATTCAGGGCAAATAAGGATATATAAGTTGTCTAAAGACAGTGTCATTAAGTTGATATTAAAGATAATAGAAAAATCTGAAAATTTTCTGGTGATATCTTTTTTATCAAGTATCTTAATAATAGCTATGATACAGATAGTGTTAAGAAACTTTTTCGATAGTGGCTTAATCTGGGGTGATAGCCTTCTCAGTATTTTAGTTTTATGGCTAGGTTTAACAGGTTCAATTGTAGCAAGTAGACAAAATAAACATATCAACATAGATGTATTATCACATTATTTTCCTACAGAGTATAAAAAATTAATTAAAACAGCAGGTTCTATTTTTGCTGCAGTGATTTGTTTAATAATAAGTTATTATAGTTTTATATTTATTCAGGGTGAGTATGAACTGAATGAAATGGCATTTTCTAAAGTACCGGTGTGGTTAACTGAGTCAATTATACCCGTTGCATTTTTTATAATGGGTTTGAGATATATTCTACAATCATTATTACCTGAATCTGGACAGTCAACGAAATGATGACTATTTTTGTAATAGTGCTGCTGGTTATACTAGCTCTGTTCGGTGCACCATTGTTTTCAGTTATAGCTGCCGGTGCATTATATGGTTTTTACAGTGCCGATATAGACCTACAAGTAATTGGTATTGAGTTATATAGAATTGCTGAAACTCCGTTATTAATGGCACTTCCGATGTTTACTTTTGCCGGCTATATTCTTAGTGCCAGTAATACATCCCAAAGAATGCTTAATTTAATCCAGGCTATGGTAGGTTGGTTTCCCGGTGGCTTGGTTATATTTGCATTCATTGCCAGTGCTATTTTCACCGCTTTTACCGGTGCTTCTGGTGTAACAATAGTCGCATTGGGTGCTTTGTTATACCCGGCATTAAAGAATGCAGGCTATACAGAAAAATTTAGTTTAGGTATGGTTACCGCATCTGGAAGTCTTGGGTTACTACTAGCTCCCTCATTACCATTAATTCTATATGGCATTATTGCTCAGCAAATGGAATTGGAAACTAAATTTGAAATTAATGATTTGTTTATAGCCGGACTAATGCCAGCAGCCTTGATGGTAATTGTTTTGTCGATATATTCTATTATTAAGAATAGACAGTTTGAAATTAAGACGGAAACTTTTACTAAACAAAAATTATTTTCAGCAATATGGGAAATGCGATGGGAATTACCAATGCCATTTTTTCTGGTAGCAGGCATATATTCTGGTTTCTTCGCTATATCTGAAGCAGCAGCACTGGTTGCAATTTATTTTATGATAGTTGAAACTTTAATATATAAAGAAGTTTCTATTAAAAAGCTAAAGGAAGTGATACTTGAATCGATGGTAATGGTTGGTAGTATTTTGCTTATTCTAGCTGTTTCTCTGGCACTAACCAATGTATTCGTAGATGCGGAAATACCTGATAGACTATTTTCTTTTGTTAAAGAAAATGTAGATTCAAAAATTCAATTTCTGATAGTACTGAATATTTTCCTACTATTTGTCGGTGCGATTCTGGATATTTTTTCAGCACTGGTTATTATTGTTCCATTAATATTACCAGTGGCAACAAGCTTTGGCGTACACCCGGTGCATCTGGGGATTATTTTTTTAGCGAATATGCAGATTGGATATTTAACACCACCAGTGGGTATTAATTTATTTATTTCCAGTTTTCGATTTAAGAAGCCAATTGCTGAAGTTTATCAGGCAAGTTTACCGTTTGTAATTGTATTGTTAGTTGTATTGCTGATTATTACTTATGTACCAGAGTTAAGTCTGTTTTTCATTGAATAAATAATAGCTGATTTAAACTAAAAGACAGGTTTGGTAATGTGCCGTTGAGTAAAATTGTACCGGTTCAATATTAATTAAAAACACGTATCACACCGGGTTTCTTGTTTTTGTAAGCAGGCATGCTCATGCCCGCATCGGCATTAATATAGGTAGGGTCAGTCATTACATAGCGTTTACCGTTAAAATTAACTGAGTCACCACTTACCCTTTCATTGAATAATACGGCGGCTGAAATATGTCCAGGGTAATCAAGCCCGATAACCTTTAAGCCGAGCAAATTATGTACGATCCAGGCGAAGAAAACAGCACGGTCTTCACAATCAGAGTATGGATAATGTAACGTTTCTTCTGGGAATAAATAATTCTCAATACCAAATTGTTGTTCATCTGTTTTATATTTAAATGCTGTTTGCACAAAACGTAATATTAAATTAATGGCATCCTGTTCAGATTTGCCTTCGACCAGTGGTTTTAACTGAGACAGTAAAGGATTAGCAGTAGCCTGACTGAGATCAGAATTGAAATAAAGCCCAATATCCATTTGTGGATAAGTTTTAAGGTAACGTATGGTTTCTTTGTCGTACCCGACATTAATACGGTGTGTTTTACCTTTATAAGTAAAGTTTAAATAACGTGATTTTTGCTTACGTCCGGTGTTAAATGCATGGCCTAAGCTCATGTCTAGTTGTTTTTTAGCACCGGGATAATGGCCATTATAGGTAAAAATTCGCCCGGGCCTCTGCTTTATACCATCAAAGCTGAGAGCATAATAACGGGTATTATCAAACGTAAAATATGGTGATCCGAATAATTGTTGTTGTGCGGGCATCAGTAGATAAACGTAATTTTGATCATACGCAATGCGTGCCTGATAGCCGGCTTTAGTCATTAAATACCAGGTGAAAACAGACTGGTCATTTTTACTATTTGGATGAACTTTTTGAGCGATGGCATTGGTCAGTAGTGCATAACCCCAGTCATTTAATATAAGAGGTTTGCGCTGTGCATCGATTTGTTTTAATAATCCATCATAATCTGCACGACTCATATCTGACCAGATTTTACTCATGGACTTTTCATTAATCGGACGCTGTAGGCGGACTTTAAGTTTTGGGTCGTAATAAAAGTTGAGGTTCTGACCATAGAAATTTAACTGAATTTTACGGCCTTTCGGACTTTTAATAATCGTTACAGGAATGACTTTAACCGGTTTTGGCGCAGGTGTAATGACGGGAATTTTAACTATGACTGACGGCGTAACTTTAGTGGGTAACTGAGAATTCGGCTTTTGATTATCGGCCTGGATTTTCTGGATGACAGGTTTAGGCGGAGCCTTTGGTATTCGAGTAGGTTTAGGTGTTTCGTCGCGGACGATACCTTGAAAGGTTTGCATTTCCTTCCATTGATTTTCAAGAAACCCTGTAAACTCTTTATCGCGCTTATCTTTATATTCCTGAAAGCTGGCTGTTTCCTGATGCATCCACTGTTGAAACTCAGCCTGACTGTTGGCAATGCTACTTAAAGACAGACCTGTGAGTGAACATAGACTAACGAACAGAATAGTCTGCTTTTGCATAATAATCCCTTAAATACTTGAAATATATTGAAATATAAGCCATTTCACTTCCTTGTGTAGTCTTATCCAGCGAAAATTATTCACAGAATAACATTCATCCCTGAGCTGTATTTCTAGTTATTACCATCCATCTTAGAAATTTCAGCGGCTAATTCATCCTGAGTTTTCTGAGCTTTAAACTGCTGCCATAATGCACGCTCATTTTTCATGCTGGTTTTAAGGGCTTTTTGGGTGGCTTGCTGAACACTAGCTTCATCCATACCCACTAACACATACAGATTGCCATTAGGACTGGTGCGGGTTTTATAAATTTTAGTGCCTACCAGCGTTTCGTTAGTAATTTGCTTGGTGACGGATGTCATTACTTTATCAACGGTTTCAGTATCAGCCGCACCGGTGGTTTCAACATATTGTTTAACCATGTTGCGTACCTGCACTTTCATATTCTGTGCTAACTGAACCCGTGCTGCTGTTGAAGCCATGGTTTTCATAAAATCATGGCCAGCTCCTGATTTAGATGCAGATCCAACTGCAGATACTTCCAGATCTTTAACCGGCTCATCACAAACCCAACCAGGTGCTGCAGTTCCAGGTGCATCAGGAAATACACAATCTGCAACTTCTTCTTGTTTCTTGTCACTACAGCCACTGATGAATGCTGACAGTGCAACACCTGCAATTAAATAAGCAACCTTCTTCATTTTGTTCTCCATTTATATTTTTATAGCCAAGGGTTTTCGTGGTGTAAACATAGCTGAGATAGTGCTATTTAGCAATATTAATTAGACTGATTGATGTAAGGAAAATGGGTAGATTAAAGCGAAAAAGAGCTGTTTTATGTGAAAATTGAGCTGAAAATCCATCAAATATCAAAAAAATTTAAAAAATTGTAAATTAGGCTAAAGTGCCTTTATGTGAAATCGAACATAAAACTACAGAGCCGTGTAACTGAATGACAGCGACAAATAGTTAATCAGACAGACAAGATGCGGCAACACACTGGTTACGGCCATTTTCTTTGGCTTTATAGAGGGCTTTATCAGCACGTTCAAATACCTGATTTAATGTGTCGCCATCATTAAAACTGCAGACACCGCAGGAAATTGTGATGTTAACGGCTTCGCCGTGATAATGAAATCCACAATTTTCAATTTGTTGACGTAGCTTATTGAGCAGACGTAATGTTTCTTCCTGTCGAGTGCCCGGTAACAGCATCACAAACTCTTCACCACCATAACGAGCTAGAAAGTCAGTTTCACGGATACTTTTTACCAACAGCTGGGCTACAGTTTTTAAAACTTTATCACCGGCTTTATGGCCGTAGGTGTCATTGACCTTTTTAAATAAATCGATATCCCATATCGCCAGACTCAGTGGAGTAGAAAAACGTTTCCAGCGGGCAATTTCTTCTGCGGCTTTTTTTTCATAAGAAAGACGATTTGGAATTTCGGTGAGTGCATCAAACATTGCCTGCTTATTTTTTTCAATGACCAGTTTTTTTAGTTGGCTTGTTTCTTTCTCAAGCGATTGCATTTTCTCAGCCATAGTGTCGACTTGTTGCTGAGAGTTTTGAAAACGTATATCTTCAGACTCACGATACAGTTTTATATGTCCGGAAATAGTATCCAGCTTTGAAGTTACATTTTCTTTAAGGCTGGTTAGTTCAGTGGCATTATTTATATCGAGACGAATTTCATTGACGTTAGAGTCAAGCTGCTTATCAAATGCTTTACCCTGATTTTCGGCTTCTAATATATTTGAAGATTCAGATTGTAAAAACTGATCCATCATTTTTAAGCGATCAGTGACCTGTTGCAAAAAGTTTTCAAATTCATGTTTTTCTTTTTGCATACGACTACGAATAGAGTTAATCAGCAAAGCAACATCTTTTAATAGTGACTTCCAGTTTGCAGGCTGACTTTCATGTTCTAGTCGGTGCTTCATCTTATTTGCTGCATCCTGAAGATCTGCAGGGATAATGAGCTGTTCAAGCAGGCGAATTAATAATTCCTGAATTGAAGGCTGCGATGAAGTATTTAAAATTTCACTAGTGGCAGGTGTAGTATCAATGTTGTTCTGGGAGGGGCTTTGTTCACGCAACATTTGAGAAAGCTGCTCAGAAAGTTTATCCAGTTCATTTTTTTGTTGTGCATCCCGTGCACCCATTTTCAGGGCACTGATTTTACCATTTGGTGAGTCCGGATTATCAAGCCTGGAAAGGAGTTCAATTAAACAGCTTTTATAAACTTTTAGTTGTTGTTCATCAGTATCAGCAGGTTTTTCCGGTTCTATTGAATGGTTTGAAGTATTATCCTTATTATTAGATTGAAACAGGCGCTCAATTAAACCGGGTTTATCAGTCTCAGATACATTTATAGATATGACGGAAGTTAATAGTTGTAGAGAGTCTTTTATTAAATCATCACGTTGTGTGTCGTCTGCCTTAGCGAATGTTTTAAGTAGTTTAGTCTGTGATTTGTGAGCGCTTTTTGGCAGTATAATATTTTTAATCAAATGTTCTAATGAATGTATAGATTCACGATTGGTATCAGTTTGTTTATCTTCAAGTTTAGCCAGTGTACGCGAAATGTCATCAACTACAGACTCAAGCCTTTGTCGATCAATGGTATTTTTTATGGTATTACGTAGTTCATTGATATGGCGATCGAGTGTCGCATGCTGACCTTCTGCTGCCAGGCCCAGACGGCCGATAGTTTTTTTAAGTGTAGTTTCGAGATTTTCCCAGTCAGATTGTTTTTTCTCCAGACGATCGAGCTGGTCATAATATTTTTGTTTCCACTGTTCAATATCAGTTTTAGCGGTTTCCACAATTGAATAAGCCTGTCAGAGAAATAAAAAAGGGAGCAAAAGCTCCCTTTAAATATAGACATCAATATGCAACTAAACAAGGCAAATAGCCTAAATTTTCAGGCTATTCATAATTTATTATAAGTTTACCCTGAAATTATTTAGATTCCTGCTTAATTAAATAATTAGCAATATTAACCATACTTGCAAAACTACCTGCCTGAGAGCCTGAAATAGTGTATTTCCCATTTACCGCAAGCATAGGAACACCATTAACTTTATATTGCTGACCCAGTTGCATTGCCTGTTTTGCGCGCATTTCAACGGCAAAAGAATCGAAAGTTGAGAGGAAGGTGTCTTTATTAACGCCCAGCGTTGCAAGATAATCAGCAAGAGCCGATTTTGAATACAGCTTCATTTTTTTAACGTGCATCGCGGTGAAAATATCATGGTGATACTTCTCGCCTTCACCCATAATTTCCAGAGCATAGTACGTTTTGGTGTGTGCCATCCAGCGAGGGTTTAATGGTGCTGGAACCCGTACAAACTTAACATTAGCCGGCAGATTTTTTTTCCATTTCTTTAAAGTGGGCTCAAAACTAAAGCAGTGCGGGCAGCCATACCAGAAAAACTCCAGAATTTCGATTTTATCGCCGCTTTGAGTGGCAACAGGTTTTGCCAGTTTTGAATAAGACTTACCTTCTTCATAATCCTCTGCCTGAGCCAAACTCGATAGTGAAAGAGATAGCAGCATTAACCCTAACAGACTGATTTTTTTTAAATAACTCATTTTTCCCCCCGGAAGAATCCATAATAAATTTTTTGTTATGACAGCTTAAGTGCTGAATAATTTCATCTGTTGTCGATTATGCCACAGCTTTACAGGTGCGGTACGCAAATAACACAGGCAAAAAAAAGACAGCCGAAGCTGCCTTTTATGGAATAAGCATTAAAGCTTATTTCATTTGAGCAATATAGTTAGCAACGGCTTCAATTTCAGCAGTGGTCATTTTATTGGCTACATTCTGCATCATATTGTTGTCATTCTTACGCTTGCCGTCACGGAAAGCCGTTAACTGTGCAATAGTATAAGTGGCATGTTGCCCTTTTAATGCAGGGAATTTAGCAGCCGGGTTACCGGAACCATTTACACCGTGGCAACCCATGCAGGCGGGTAATTTCGAAGATGTGTTACCACCACGGAAGATGGCTTTACCCAGTGCAACCTTTGCATCGTCTGCTGTTGCGGCTGTAGTCGTTTTGCTGGCAAAAAATGCAGATACATTGGCGACATCCTCGTCAGTCGCCAGAGTTGCAGCCATGCCGGTCATAGTGGCATCTTCACGTGCACCACTCTTATAATCGTTTAACTGCTTGGCAAGATAAGACGCATGTTGACCTGCCAGCTTAGGAAACATATCCACAACGCTATTACCGTCAGGCATATGGCAACCCGCACAGATAGCACCAGCGGTAGCTTCACCGGCAGCCAGGTCAGCGGCTTGTGTGGTGGCATTCAGACCAAGTAGGCCTAATATGGCAAGCAGAGATTTAAAGTTCATCGGTTGTATTCTCCAAACGAGTATGACGTCTTTATGGTGACGCTAGAAAAAGTTGGGCTGCCACGGGATAAAAATGATAGACCACGGCAAAAATGTGGCGCTATAGTACACCAGATCAGCGATTTCAGCAATTTCAGCAGATAAGATTTTGCTGATTTTTAAAAGTTAAAGGCACAGAACTGCGCAAATCCTCGCTGTATTGCTCCAGGATTGGTAATATCTCGCGTTGTATATTTCTACACGGTCTATTTGAAAGAGTCATCATGCCAAACTATTATCGTCAGGCTTCGTTTTTAACCAGTGCCAGTAATGCCAGTCAGTTTCCCGAACATGAAATGCTGGAAGTTGGATTTGCAGGCCGCTCCAATGCAGGTAAATCAAGTGCAATCAATACCTTATGCGATCAGAAGGCGCTTGCACGTATCAGTAAAACTCCCGGTCGTACCCAGTTAATTAACTTCTTCCCGTTTGATGACAGTCACTGTCTGGTGGATTTACCCGGCTACGGCTACGCCAAAGTCCCGGAAAAAGTGCGCCGTGAATGGCAGAAGCTAATGGAATCTTATTTAGGTGAGCGCCAGCAATTGCGCGGGCTGGTGATTATTATGGATATTCGCCACCCCCTGAAAGATTACGATGTGCAAATGCTGGAATGGTGTGAAGACATGAATACACCGGTGCATGTTGTGCTAACTAAAGCCGACAAGCTTAAAAAGGGTGTCGCCAGTAAGCAGCTATTGGCGGTGAAAAAAGCGCTGAAAGATGCAGATTTTGGAGCTTCTGTGCAGATGTTTTCGGCATTGAAGAAAAGCGGGGTTGATGAGCTGCAGCGGGTTTTGAATGGCTGGTTTGGGCTGGATGACTAAAAACTTTTTAACGCAAAAGACACAAAATACGTAAAAGTTATATGCTTAAAGGGGATTTTAAGTCTATCTGGATATTTTAAGTCAGCTAATTAATCAGGTTAGATACAATAATAAATGTGCGTGTTTTGCGTTCATTTGTAGACAAAACAGCTTTAAACTTTTTAAACCCCCAAAATTAAAAAACCCCGACCACCAGGGAAGTGGTCAGGGGTAACATAGAGGCCGACTTGGGGAAATCTGCCTCAAATTTGCCCGCTTAAGGGAGGTAAGCGAGCTTGCGCCGGGCTTTAGCGCAATTCTTTAAAACTGCAATTGTTCCCTGTTATTAAGTAAAGTTCATATCGGGCTATTGTCAAAATCAAGATGACGAGTGGTTAGTCTTTTTAAACTGAAAAAGGCCTTGTTGTTAAGGCCTTTTTCAGTTGTCTCTTAAGAATGTTTTAAACAGGTAACGCTATCATCTTGTTATTATTGACTCTTTTTGGTGCAGGGCTAATGCGCTTCATCCCAGTTAATGCCTGTCCCGATATCCACCAGTAATGGTACATTCAGATCAGCGGCACTCTCCATTTCTTCGTGTAATAGCTTACTCAATGCATCCACCTGATTTTTTGCGACTTCAAACACCAGTTCGTCGTGCACCTGCATAATCATTAGTGCTTTAATATCAGAATTTTGCAGCTGTTGATGCACTTTAAGCATTGCCCGTTTAATAATATC
The DNA here is from genome assembly GCA_964531165.1 of uncultured Thiotrichaceae bacterium. Classification (GTDB taxonomy): domain Bacteria; phylum Pseudomonadota; class Gammaproteobacteria; order SZUA-229; family SZUA-229; genus SZUA-229. The sequence continues at coordinate 96,992 of CAZHEA010000001.1, read as the reverse complement.
TGCGGCGCTTCCCTGCATTGGGGCATTAATGGCGGTGCGTTCTGCATACTTCTGGCGCATACCATTTTTGGAATTGATTTCCGGCAGGTACAGGCGGCGGCCGAATAAGGTCTCCACATAGCCGGTTTCATGGGCCTGCTCGCGGGTATTGTCCATATAGTCTTTTACACCGGGGTAGCGCTCGAAATATACATCAATAAAATCCTGTGCTTCATAGCGGGTTACATTTAGCTGTTTGGCCAGGCCAAAGGCGGACATGCCATAAATCAGTCCGAAATTAATGGCCTTGGCGGCGCGACGCTGTTCGGTATCGACTTTATCGAGGGCAACGTCAAATACTTCGGCAGCGGTGGCGCGGTGTATATCGCGGCCTTCTTTAAAAGCGGTCAGTAAGCTTTTATCGGCTGACAGGTGCGCCATAATGCGCAGCTCAATTTGTGAATAGTCAGCGGCTAAAATGCAGTTGCCGTCATCAGCAATAAAAGCTTTGCGGATGCGTCGGCCTTCCTGCGAGCGAACCGGAATGTTTTGTAAATTGGGGTCAGTGGATGACATACGCCCGGTGGCGGCGCCGGTCTGGTTATAGCTGGTGTGCACGCGGCCGGTTTTTTCATCAATCTGTTTAGGCAGCTTATCGGTATAAGTTGATTTGAGTTTGCTTAAACCGCGGTTTTCTAAAATCAGTCGTGGTAGCTCGTGCTCTTCGGCCAGTTCCTGCAATACATCTTCAGCGGTGGATGGCTGGCCCTTGGGGGTTTTGCGTATTACCGGTAATTCGAGTTTGTCGAAAAAGATGTGCTGAATTTGTTTAGGAGAGCCCAGATTAAACTCCTCACCCGCTACTTCATAGGCCTGTTGCTCGATCTCCTTGATACGCTCGGCTAGCTGGTAACTCTGATCAGCCAGCATTTGTGCATCAATTTTGACCCCATTGCGCTCAATCTGCTGAATAATTGGCATTAGTGGCAGCTCGATTTCGTTGTATACATTCAATAATTCAGGTATCGCTTCCAGCTGGCTGTGAATACACTGGTGTAAACGCAGGGTTATATCCGCATCTTCAGCGGCATAAGGGCCGGCTTTTTCCAGCTCTATCTGGTTAAAGGTGAGCTGTTTGGCGCCCTTGCCTGCGATATCTTCGAAATGAATAGTCGAGTGATTAAGAAAGCGAGTTGCCATACTGTTCATATCGTGGCGTTTGGTGGAGTCCAGAACATAGGATTGCAGCAGCGTGTCATCACTAATGCCGCGCATTTTTATGCCGTGGTTTTGTAAAACATGCACATCGTATTTAAGGTTCTGACCGATTTTCCTAACCACTGGATCTTCCAGCAAGGGCTTTAACGTTCCCAGTACAATATCTTCAGAAAGTTGTTGTGGCGCACCTTCATAATCATGGCCAAAAGGTACATAGGCGGCTTTGCCCGGTTCAATACAAAACGACACTCCGACGACCCGTGCCTGCATATAATTTAAGCTGGTGGTTTCGGTGTCGAAGGCAAATTCACCGGCGCGTTTGAGCTGCTCAATCCAGCTATCAAATTCAGGTTGTGTTAAAACCGTTTGATAGTCGGTTTCAATCGCCGAGATAGCACCGCTGGTAGACTCTCCGCCGAGTTCGGTGAGCCAGCTTTTAAGTTCGAACTCACTATAAAGGTTTTTCAGGCTATCCGTATCCGCTGGTTTTAGTTGTAAATCATCTGGCTTTTCATCCAGTTCAACATCGCAGATGATGGTTGCCAACTGATAAGAAATAGGCAGCTGGCCCAGCCCTTCGCGCAAATACTCGCCGACCTTACCTTTAAACTCATCCGCATGGTCAATGATATTGTCTACCGATTCATACTGATTCAGCCACTTTACCGCGGTTTTTGGGCCGACTTTATTAATGCCGGGAATGTTATCCGCGGTGTCACCAATCAGAGCCAAATAATCAATGATGCGCTCAGCTGATACGCCAAATTTTTCCAGTACTGATTCCGGTGTGCTGATGAAATTATTCATGGTATTAATCAGGGTGATTTTATCGGTCACCAGCTGGGCTAAATCTTTATCACCGGTGGAAATCAAAACCTCGTACCCCGCCGCTTCTGCCTGCCTGGCCAGTGTGCCAATCACATCATCGGCTTCTACTTTAGGCACCACAATGCGCGGGTAACCCAGCGCATCGACAATGTTGTGAATCGGTTCTATCTGGCTGCGTAATTCATCCGGCATCGGTGGACGATGAGCTTTATAGTCTGCGTAAATATCACTGCGAAAAGTTTTGCCCTTGGCATCAAACACTACTGCCATGTGTTCAGGCTGATATTCATCAACGAGTTTTTTGAGCATATTGATTACGCCATAAATCGCTCCGGTGGGCTGACCTTTGGAGTTTTCCAGTGGTGGCAGTGCATGAAAGGCACGGAATAAATATGAAGAGCCATCCACTAAAATAAGCGGGGCTTTGTGATTTGTTTGTGAAGCCATAAGAGATTTAGTGTGCATGTAAAAAGATTGGGGGTATTATGACACCAAACGTAAAAAGATGGGAAAACGGATAGCAGAAAAATGGCTGATACAAAATTGACTGATACTAAGAGTAAAAGCGAAGGCAGTAGTATTGTAAAAAACTCGGGTTGTAATCCCGGTGCAGAATTAAACCGTGAATCCTGGCGGGTATTTAAAATTATGGCGGAGTTTGTTGAAGGCTTTGAGCAGCTAAGCCAGATCAAGCCGGCAGTCAGCATTTTTGGTTCGGCGCGTATTAGTGAAGATTCCGATGATTATAAAAAAGCTCGCGAGGTCTCGCGCTTATTATCCGATGCGGGTTTTGCCATTATATCCGGCGGCGGCCCGGGTATTATGGAAGCTGCAAACCGTGGTGGTTATGAGGGAAAATCAGCCAGTATTGGTTTAAATATAGAATTACCGGTGGAGCAGACACCCAATGCCTATCAGGATATCAGCTTACAGTTCAGTCATTTCTTTACCCGCAAAGTGATGTTTGTAAAATATGCTGCGGCTTATGTCGTCTGTCCGGGAGGTTTCGGCACGCTTGATGAAATGGCTGAAATGTTGACGCTAGTGCAAACTGGTAAAACGCCCAGAATACCAATCATTTTAATGGATAAAACATTCTGGCAACCGCTACTGGACTGGTTTGAAAACTCATTACTTAAACAAAATATGATAAAAAAAGAAGATTTAGACCTGTTTAAAGTGGTAGATGAACCGCAGCAGGCATTTGATGAAATTATGCAGTTTTATCAACATCGTGATGTACAGCCAACCAGTGAAGAGCTGGAAAAATTACTGCATTTATAAAATGAAAATTATGATAAGTATATTAATGTTATTAGCTGGTGTTTATATATTAATGTGCGCAGCGTTATTCCTGTTTCAGAATAAGTTGATATTTTTTCCACCGCAGCCACAGGACGATTTATATGACTCGGTGAGTCAAAATGCAATCAGCTTTAGCACGTCAACTAACCAGCTGCATGGCTGGAATATTAAAGTGAATGAAGCACAAACTAAAACGGTTATTTACTTTGGTGGTAATGCTCAGGACGTGGTGTATTTAAATTTTGAAGCCAAACTGTTTAAAATAAAGCAGCTTATCGCTATTAATCATCCGGGCTATGGAAAAAGCACCGGTAAACCGACACAGAAAAACTTTTATGAAAATGCATTACAGGTTTATGACTGGGCGTTAAAAGAATATCAGTTGAAACCTGAAGATATAATAGTCGTGGGTAGAAGTCTGGGTTCATCGGTTGCTGCTTATCTTGCTGCTAAGCGAGAAGTTAAGGCACTTATATTAATCACTCCGTTTGATAGCATCGAAAACATCGCCGCGAATCAGTATAAATATTTCCCGGTTAGGTTGCTTATGAATCATGCCTTTCCAACCATAGATTATATTAAGCAAATTAAAGTGCCAGTTTTAATGCTGGCAGCAGAAAGAGATGAAATTATTGCAAATGAAAATTTGCTAAACTTAAAACAGGCCGCGGGTGATAACGTTAAATTAGTCATATATTCGAATGTCGGGCATAATACAATTCAGGAAGCGGTTGAATATTATCCAGAAATTAATGAATTTATTAACTACTAAAATTCTATTTTAAGAATATGTTGAGCGCCTTAGTCGTTAAGTGCGCAATGGAAAATATCATAATCATTATACGCAATTATAAGAGATAAATAATGAATAACCCATACAGCACACCTGAAGGGCAATTAGAGGCAAATCTGGTTTATTGTCGTGACTGTGGAGCAAAAATTTCAATAACTGCAACAGCCTGCCCATCATGTGGTGCAGCTCAAAGTGTTGGCGGTAGAAGCAAAGTCGCTGCAGCTCTTTTAGCCCTGTTTTTAGGGGCCTTTGGCTTTCACCGATTTTATCTTGGACAGTGGTGGGGAATATTTTATTTGCTATTTTTCTGGACTTATATACCCAGTTTAGTTTCGTTAGTAGAAACTTTTGTATTTCTCTTCACCAGTGATCAAAAGTGGAATGAAAAATATGGCAATAAATCAGGTTCATCTGTATTGATTTTAGCGCTGGTGGGATTTTTTGTGATTATTCCAATAGTAGGAATTCTGGCGGCAGTCGCTATTCCTGCTTATCAGGGGTATGTAGATAAAGCAGAGCAAGTGCAGATACAGCAGGATAAATGATTGAACTGAAGGCTGCTCGCTAAGAGCAGCCTTCAATATAACGAATCGACAGGTAGCTGGCAAAGTGAAAACTGACAATAACAGTATTCTGTGTTTCAAATATAATCGCATGGCCATCTTTGAGTTTTACCTCCAGATACTCGCCTTGCGGTGTGCTATAGAGATGTGATGATAGTTATACGGTGTTTTATGTTTAATTTACGCTCATAAATATTGAATCGCGCAATAAGTCCATCAAGCACCATGTAATTAATCTGCATGTTTTACTATGTCAGGATAATAGTTTTTATGGATATGACAACTAAACCCTGGAACATCTGCTATTAAAATGAAAGCCTTGAGCACCATAGGCTGGTTGACATCAGGCAAATATCTTTATGTAACGGTTTAGTTATCTTGATATTATTCAAACATTGTTCAGTATAGGAATTTTGTAAATTAATATCTCCTGTATGGTGGGTAAGATGTTGCTGATTTTCCTGATTATACTGTGCAATGGTTTGTTTGCGTTCGTTCACTAGCTCTTCAAACTGATCAATAAGCTGATTATAGTTTTCGTTATTATGCTGATAATGTTTTTGATCTAGCTGTTCAATTTTTTGTCGTCGAATTTCAATTTGATCGTGCAGATAATCTATCTTACTTTTTAAAGTGGCTTTATTGGTTTCGAAAGTGAGCATGTGCTGTTGGCTGTTAATAACCTGCTGATTCATTTGCATACAATGCAAGGCATGCTCGCGAGTGATAAATCCGTCTTTATCAGTCGTTATGGAATCCGCATTAACAGAACAGATGCTAAGCAATAATGTGGGGAATATAATTAAGCGCTTCATAAACATTTCAATAATATAGTTATAATTTGGTGGATAAAAATAACAATGCCAAAAACATTATCTGTATAAGGTGACAAATTTACAGGACAATTTCAATTTTTACCCGACAAACTGTAACCCAAAGCGGATAACAGTGTAAAATGCGCCGATGAATTCGACTCTACAACGCTCTATTAAAATAATATCAACAAAACTCGAACAGTTTATTGACTGGGTTGGTCGCAGTGTTTCATGGTTAACGCTGGCGATGGTGCTGGTTACATTTTTAGTGGTAGTGTTGCGTTATGTGTTTGGTATGGGCTGGATTGCCCTGCAGGAATCCATCTCTTATTTTCATTCAATGGTGTTTTTATTGGGTGCGGCCTACACTCTCAGGCATAACGGCCATGTCAGGGTTGATATATTTTATGATCGGCTCAGCGACACCGGCAAAGCCTGGATTGATTTAATAGGTCACTGTTTTATTTTATTGCCGGTCATGATTTTTATATTCTGGGTGAGCTGGCCCTATGTCGCTGACGCCTGGAGAGTCAGCGAGAGTTCCCGTGAGGCCGGCGGGCTCCCCGGTGTCTATTTGCTGAAAAGCTTAATTTTAATGATGGCGGTATTGCTCATACTGCAGGGAGTGGCATTAATATTACAGGCTATATTGAAAATAGCCTCTGCCGGCTCAACTACTGAGCCGGTTTCTACCCACGCAGGCCTTAATGAGACACCCATGTAATGGAATATATGGCGATCTGGTTATTTGTCTGTGTATTTATCTTATTGTTAACCGGCTATCCGGTGGCTTTTACGCTAGCCGGCACGGCTTTATTGTTTGCCGGTATCGGCAGTTATTTAGAGATATTCGATGAGGCCTTTTTAGGCGCACTGCCGAATCGTTTATTTGGCATTATGATGAATCAGGTGCTGCTGGCGGTGCCCCTGTTTGTGTTTATGGGGGTAATGCTTGAGCGTTCGAAAATTGCTGAAAATCTGCTGGAAACCATGGCCCAGCTGTTCGGGTCGGTGCGCGGTGGCATTGGTATCTCGGTAACATTAGTGGGTATGTTGCTAGCAGCCAGTACAGGCATTGTCGGTGCAACCGTGGTGACTATGGGGCTGTTATCTCTGCCGACGATGTTAAAACGCGGTTATGATCCTAAAATTGCCTGCGGTACCATTTGTGCTTCTGGAACCCTTGGACAAATTATCCCGCCATCTATTGTATTGGTGTTACTGGGTGATGTGTTGTCATCTGCATATCAGCAGGCGCAACTCGACATGGGGATTTTTAGTCCGGAAACCCTGTCAGTGGGTGATCTGTTTTTAGGGGCGCTGATACCCGGCTTACTACTAGTTTTCTTATATATCTGTTACCTGCTTTTTATTGCCCGTGTCAAACCAGAGTCTATGCCCGCATTACCCGTAGAAGAACTACGTGATAGAAGTCAGTTAATTAAACAGGTGATGGTTGAGCTATTACCGCCGCTATTTTTAATTTTAACGGTGCTGGGCTCGATTATGGCCGGCCTTGCCACACCCACCGAAGCCGCTGCAGTAGGTGCCGTCGGCGCTATGCTACTGGCAGCTTATCATCGGCAGTTTAAAATTAAGGTAGTACGCGAAGTCATGCAGGAAACCACCCGCATCAGTAGCATGGTGTTTATGATATTAATTGGTGCCTCTATTTTTTCATTGGTGTTTCGGGGTTTTGAAGGTGATGAATTAATTCAGTCATTTTTAAGTGACCTGCCGGGTGGAAAATTCGGTGCATTGTTCCTGGTAATGCTGGTAATGTTTTTACTGGGTTTTGTACTCGACTTTATTGAAATTACGTTTGTGGTGATTCCTATTGTCGGTCCGATTTTACTGGCTATGGGCATAGATCCGATATGGCTGGGAATATTAATTGCAATAAACTTGCAAACTTCATTTTTGACGCCGCCATTTGGTTTTGCATTATTTTATTTACGCGGTGTTGCACCAAAAGAAGTGCGGTCCATGGATATTTATAAAGGTGTGATGCCATTTATTTTGATTCAAATTTTTGCAATGGGTTTAATTGTGATATGGCCGCAGTTGGCAACCTGGTTGCCCGGAGTGCTGCAATAAACTTAAGTGAGTCAGGCCGGCCGCTGGTTTGTTAAGACAAGCATTCGACAATGACAGGAGCTTATAAGAAGAGTCTATAATTAACTCCACGCACTAAAGACGTGGGCTCATTTTTAATAGATTAATTAAAATTTATCGCGATGTTAGATAAGCCAGTTCAGAAATTTCACTCCATTTCTGTACCTGATCACGATACGCCTTAAACGACTTAAATACTTTTTGACTCATCTTGTCGGTTTCTGCAACTTCGCTGATAACCTCATCCGATAAACTTTGCAGCTTAGCTAAAACTTCATCAGGTAACTTTAATAGTTTAACTTTATGCTTGTTGACCAGTGTATCTAGTGCTTGCTGATTGCGTGTCGTGTATTCACTGATCATATCAAGATTGGCGACCTTACATGCATTTAATACAATGCTTTGCAAATCAGCAGGTAGTTTTTCAAAAGCATCTTTATTTATTAAAGCTTCAAGAGTTGTGCCGGGTTCGTGCCAGCCCGGGTAATAATAAAATTTAGCGGCTTTGTGTAAGCCAAAGGCTAAATCATTATATGGGCCAACCCATTCGGTTGCGTCAATAACACCGGTTTTTAAAGAAGTAAATATTTCACCTCCAGGTAAGTTTACCGGTATACCTCCAGCGCGTTTTAAGACTTCACCACCAAGACCGGGAATGCGCATTTTTAAACCCTTTAGATCATTGATAGTTTTGATTTCTTTATTAAACCAGCCGGCCATTTGTACACCGGTATTGCCGGTAGCGGCGGGAATTAAACCAAAAGACTCGTAGGTCTCGCGCCACAGCTCCATGCCGCCGCCGTGATACAGCCAGCCATTCATTTCCTGTGCCGTTAAACCAAAGGGTACGGCTGCAAAAAATTGTGATGCCTGTGTTTTGCCCTTCCAGTAATATGCTGCACCGTGACCCATTTGAGCGGTACCCCGTGAAACGGCATCAAATACTTCAAACGCGGGTACTAATTCTTTTGCGCCATAGACTTTTACCTTTAAACGTCCGCCTGACATTTCGGTAATTAATTTTGCGAGATTGTTTGCGCCGGTGCCGAGCCCCGGGAAGTTTTTTGGCCAGGTGGTAACCATTTTCCACTTTATGGTTTTAGTTGTACTGGCACTCGCATTAGTTAATGTGGTGGTAGCTAAAATCCCACTACTAGCTGCGGCTTTTATAAAGTGTCTTCGTTTCATGGTTTTATATATTCCGGATTATTGAAAATTTGGCTTAGTTAATCTGTTTATTAAGATAAGCAGCAACATCATCTGCAATAAGAGGTTTACTGAATAAGTACCCCTGCATATGACTAATATTAAACTCCTGCGCATAGAGTTTATCGTCGGTATTTTCAACGCCTTCAGCAACAATGTTAATATGCTGAGTGTTACAGAGTGCGACAATACCGTTTAATAAGCTATGTGCCGATTTGGACTGACGGGTTTTATCAATAAACATAGGATCGATTTTAATCTCTGTTACACTGCAATGTAATAAGCAATTAAGCGATGTGTTGTCAGAGCCAAAGTCATCTATGCAGATATTGAAATTATTCTGTTGGATTTGTTGTAAAATAATTCGTTGATTCTCGGTAATGGTTAAAAATTCTTTTTCAGAAAATTCCAGACCAATTTTAGCGTAATCGATATTATATTTATCGCATTTCTCAGATAGTATTTCAGCTAGATCAGTATCGATTTGAGACAGGCAAATATTAAAACTTAATTTTGGAATGGATAAGTTATTATCTAGCCACAGGCGATATTGTCGCAATCCCATATCAATAACATTAGTTGCTATTGCACCAATAAAACCTGACTTTTCAGCACCCGGTAAAAATTGCATGGGTAGCAGGCAGCCGTGTTCAGGGTGATTCCATCGAACCAGTGCTTCTATTGAGTCGAGGCTATTGTTGTTAGTATTGATTTGTGGCATATAGCTTAAAAAGAACTCATTATTGCGTAATGCCTTGTGAAGTTCTGCTTCTTTTTGTAACCACATTTTGGCTTTGTTATTCATGCTTGAACTGGTTAGTTCAAAATGATTACCGTTAAATTTTTGTGCGGACTGTAATGCGACATGGGCTTTTGAAATTAATTGGTCAGCACTGGTGTCATCGTCTGGAAAAATACTGATACCCATTGAAACATTAATATCTATGGATTGATCTGGTGTCTGATATGCTTCAGATAGAGTTGACAGTAGTTTCTGCGCCACTATTCCCATCTGTTGTATGTCGCTTAAGTCTTCTATTAGCACGGCAAAATCATCAGATGAAAAATGACCAATTGTGTCACTATCCCGAGTGTTATATTTAAGCCTTTTAGAAATGGCTTTTAGAAGTTTATCTCCCAGATCGTAGCCATGAATCATATTTATATCAGAGAAATTTCTGAAATCAATTAGAATAATTCCGAGCTTATTTTTATTGCGTTGAGCACGATCAATGGCGTTTTTTAAGCGGTCTATAAATAATGATTTATTGGGCAGCTCGGTTAGCTCGACAAAATGAATATTACTTTGCTGCTCAGGCATTTGTGTATGACGCGGTGCCAGCATGACAACATAGCTGGAAACATTGGTGTTAGTGTTGCGTATGCTATTAATGCTGGCGTTAAGTGGCCGGCTCTGCCCGTCTTTTAAACGATGCCATATTTCACCTTTCCATTGTCCGCCCTGATCAATGGATTCAAGTACGGTTGTATTTAATAATTGTGTTTCGGGTGAAGCTAAAATTACCTCTGGTGATTCATTTTGAATTTCAGATTGTTGATAGCCGGTAATTTGAGTGAAGGCATAGTTTACAGAGACAACCTTGTTTTTGTCATTAATTAGCATGACTGCATCGGTAGAGTAGTCAAACATTTTAGATGCAACTAAAACCTGGTTTTCAGCTTCTTTACTGGCGGTTACATCATAAATAATAGAGTAGAATAATTGGCGTCCTTCTATTTCCATCGGTCCGTCACGTACTTCAACAAAGCGAATCTCACCGTTAGATAAACGATGGGGGCAACTATAAAATCCTAGATTTTGCTCGCGAGTTTGTAAAATTAAAGTGTTGAGTTTACTGCGTGAAAGTATATTAATTTGTGCCAAATTCATGCCCTTGAGCTCTTCAATAGCATAGCCATAAAATTCGGCTGCCGCCGGATTGGCATCTTCGATACGAAAATTTTCCGGGTCAATAACCAGCTTGATTGCCATGTTTGACTCAAACATCTGACGATAGCGGCTTTCTGATGTTTTAAGCGCAGCTTCGGTTTTTTTTCGCTGACTGATGTTTCGTATTACAAACTGGTAAACATCTTCATTACCGTAATTTAGTTTATGTGCATTAATTTCAACGGTTTTTTTCTCGCCTTTACGGTTACGAATTTCCTGCTCGTAAAGTGCATGATTATAAATTTCGAGATCGGCAATTTTTTCCTGCGTTAGAGTGTGATTTGCTCTTGAGTCAAGGTCGTATATTGACATTAATAATAAATCATCACGTACATAGCCTAATAAGCTAATGGCAATTTCATTAGCGTCAATTATATTAAGTGATTTAGTAGAGACAACAATAATGGCATCATTTGCATGTTCGAATAATGAACGGTATTTTAATTCTGAGCTGATGAGTATATCAGTTGAGCGTTTGGTTTCGGTATTGTCATACAACATCATGTGAAGGTAAGCTTTATCGTCAATGATGATTTCCTGAGCATAACCGGAGATATTGAGGGTGTCTCTATTTTTGGTAATTAGCTGAGTTTCAAATTCACCGCCATGAGCAAAGTTTAATTCGGAGATACTGTTTCTAAATTCATTTAACTTGTCGGCATCTATATGCAGGCTCATACGCATGCGAGAGAACTCTTCTTTTTCGTACCCCAGAAGCTTGTTCATTGCGCTATTAAAAGTAAATGGCAACAGGTTGGTTGCATCAAGCACCAGTACCGGATAGGGTAATTTATTGAATAAATTACGATAACGGTCCTCCATTTGGCCGTTAGTGTTTTGAAAGTTTTTTAAAGGCGTTATGTTTTTGCAAATACCAACGATGCCGGTGATTTTATTTTTCTTGTCACGGCAGGGGAACTTTTTGCATAGATACGCCTCTTCACCCTGTGATGTAATATTGGTGGTTTCCCAGACGATGGTTTCGCCAAAGTCGAGTACGCGTTGGTCCTCATGAAGAATTTTGTTAGCGGTGGCATGTTTGTGAAGATCTATATCTGTGTGGCCAATAACCTGTTTATTTTTAAGCTTTAATACCTGTTTGGCAATTGGGCTGATTTTTTTATAAATCCCACGTCTATTCTTTAAAAATACCCCTTCAAGTTCGTGGGATAACAAATTTTCATAAAGTTGATTGTCAAGATTATCAGTGCTGACTATAAACTCGGTAAAATAAAGAACGGTATGAATGAATCCATAGAGCCCGACAAATGCAAGTGAAAAAATAACGCCACTAAAAAAATAATAAAATATGTGCTGATTTTCCGGTGGTAATAAAAAGCTGATAATATTATTACCGAAAAACATCCATACCAGTCCGAGCAACAGCGCAGCTGCAGAGACAAATAAATTGATGAGTTCCTGATCTTTAGCCTGTTTCATTTAATTGTTTTTATGCATTATTATTTTTAATTTCATTAGTATCTTTAGAGCCTAAACTATTTGTAAATTAGCATAACTTAAAACCAGCCATTTGCTCCCCACCTGATCAAAATTGACTTCTACCCGTGCGCTTTTTCCAGAGCCCTCGTAATTTAACACAAAGCCTTCACCAAATTTTTTATGGGTTACTCGTTGTCCGATGCTTAGGCCGGATTCATTATCCTGTTGTGCATAACGGTAGGAAGAGCGTGAACCATAACTAGCGGTTGCAGGAGCGTTATAGTGAGTTTTGGGTCGAATTTCCTCTATAAATTGAGCAGGTATTTGACCGATAAAGCTCGAAGGCATGGGATACATTTCTTTGCCATATAAGCGGCGTTGCTCTGCATAACTTAACACCAGCTGCTCGCGAGCACGGGTGATGCCAACGTAACACAGACGACGCTCTTCCTGTAACCGGCCCTCTTCTTCGACGCTGCGGGCATGGGGGAATAGACCCTCTTCCATACCGACCATAAATACCAGTGGAAATTCAAGGCCCTTGGCACTGTGCAGAGTCATTAGTTGTACACAATCCTCCCAGGCTTCGGCCTGACCTTCACCGGCTTCAAGAGCAGCATGGGTAAGGAAGGCGGTGAGCCGGTCGAGTGGCGCTTCATCGTCCTGTTCGTACTCATAGCCTTTGGCAGCACTTACCAGCTCCTCAAGGTTTTCAACCCGGGCCTCGGCTTTTTCACCCTTTTCCTTGCTGTAATGTTCGATCAGGCCGGATGCGTGAATAACGTGTTCAAATTGTTCATGTAATTCTACATCACGGGTGTCCTCATCGAGTTTTGTAATGAGCTGGATAAAGCCTTTGAGCGCATTGCTGGCACGTGCCGTTAGCGTGTTATTAGTGATTAATGTCTCACTAGCCTGCCACATGGAAACATCAGCCAGGCGGGCGGCCTCGCGAATAGTATCAACAGTTTTATTGCCAATGCCGCGGGTTGGCTGATTTACCACCCGTTCAAAGGCTGGGTCGTCGGTGCGATTATTAATCAGGCGTAGATAGTTTAATGCATCACGAATTTCAGCCCGTTCGAAAAAGCGCAGCCCGCCGTAAACCCGGTAAGGTATGCCCTGCATCATCAGTTGTTCTTCAAATACTCGCGACTGGGCATTGGAGCGATAGAGTATGGCGATATCGGCACGTGCGTTGCCGTTGGAGACGTGTTCAGTGATTCGGTCAATTACATAGCGTGCTTCTTCCTGTTCGTTGAAAGCCGCATAAAGTTGAATTGGGTTGCCGTCATCACCATCTGTCCACAGGCTTTTGCCCATACGCTCATCATTATGGGCGATGAGCCCGTTGGCAGCGTTAAGAATGTTGCCGGTTGAGCGATAGTTTTGCTCAAGCTTGATAATTAGCGTATTGGGGTTGGAGTGGGTAAAGCTGAGTATGTTTTCTACTTTGGCACCGCGCCAGCCATAAATGGCCTGATCATCATCACCAACAACGAATAACTGGGCGCCGCGGGCATTTTTATCGGCGGACAGGAGTTTGATCCAGGCATACTGTATTTCATTGGTGTCCTGAAACTCATCAACTAAAATATGCTGAAAACGGTTGCGATAATGCTTATGAAGCTCGGCATTATCACGAATTAATTCAAGGCTGCGCAACAGTAGTTCGGCAAAGTCGATAACGCCCGCGCGCCTACAGGCCGCCTCATAAGCTGTATAAATAGCAACCAGTTGCTGGCGAATCGGGTCAGCGCCAGCATCGACATGCTGGGGGCGCAGACCTTCATCTTTGCGGGCATTGATAAATCCCTGAATCTGGCGGGGAACCCAGCGAGCCTCATCCAGCTCTAATGACTTGAGTACTCGGCGGATCATGCGGTACTGATCATCAGAATCAAGGATTTGAAATTGTTGTGGCAGTGCGGCTTCTTTCCAGTGAGCACGTAGCAGACGATGGGCAATGCCGTGAAAGGTGCCTACCCACATGCCATTAGGAGAAACGCCCTGTAGGTGCTCAACGCGGTTGCGCATTTCAGCGGCGGCTTTATTGGTAAAGGTAACCGCCATGATGCTAAAAGGTGAAACCTCTTCAACCTGGATCAGCCATGCCATGCGGTGAACCAGTACGCGCGTTTTGCCGCTGCCGGCACCCGCGAGTATGAGCATCGGTCCCGGAGGTGCGGTGACTGCTTCGCGCTGAGCATCATTTAAGTCGTCTAATATATGTGATACATCCATGGTGGAGCATTGTAACCTAGTGTATGGCATTGATGAACACGCTACGCGTAAGAAGCTTAACAAAAGCAGTTAGCGCAGGCGATGAAATTCCTAAATAGTCGCGTACATGAACATGCTATAGTGCGCACTCACTAAATGGATATAGAATAAATGAAAAAACCCTTATACAAGCGCCCTTTGATACGCCTTATACTAGGTGTGTTTATTGTCGGCATTATGCTGGGTGTATTAGCGTCATATAGTCTGGAAGATAAAGCGCTAGTGAATCAGTCTGCAAAAATCAGTCAGATCGAAGTCACGCGTATAGAGCGTTTTATCCGTGACAATAATCCTGAAAAAATTAACGCCGGCCGATTGATTAAATCGCAGATAAGTCAGCAGGATCTTAATTTGTTAGTGGGTTTTATCGTGCAAAAAATGGCAGTAAGAAGTGTAGCGGTTTCAAAAAGACAAGTTTACAGTCATGTGACTTTATTACAGAATCAGGCTGATATTAAGCTGAGTATCAGTCTGCCGGAGATATCCGAACAAAAATTTATAAATATATCGGCCAGCTTTATTGCCATCACCGACGAAGATAAATACACGTTTAATCTGCAGTCTTTCACTATAGGTGAAATAAAACTTCCGGACTATGTCGCAAAACATTTAGCTAATTATATCCATGAAAAATTATTAAGTGAGTTTTTTAATTATAAGCTGGTTACAGAATCGATAAAAACAATTAGTTTTTCGCCACGTAAGCTGACAATGAATTATCGTTTTAATAAAAAATATATTGAGAAAGTAAAATCGCAGTTAAAGTCACAGGTAATACCTGAGAATTTAAGGCAGGCACTCATTGCACAGACAACACAATTGGCATATTCAAGCCAGGCTTTAGAATTACAATCAAGTATTTCTGAATTATTCAAGCCAATGTTTGAACGGGCGCTGGAAAGAAGTAAGTCGAGTGATCCGATTGTTGAAAATAAAGCTGTGTTCATTGTGCTTGCAGCTTATGCAATCAATAAAAACATAAGTCATTATTACGATAAAAAAAATAAATACAGTATAAAGATGCAAAAAATATATTTGCATAAGAGACATGATGTTAGTCAACATTTTATGGTATCGGCTGCTATTGTTAGTGTGGCAGACAAGCAACTGGCTAAAGCCATAGGCATACAAAAGGAAATAGATGATTCAGATGGCGGAAGTGGTTTTAGTTTTGTTGATTTAGCTGCTGATTATGCAGGTATACGCTTAGCAAAATATGCGACTGAAAATGAAAATCAGGCACGTGAAATCCAATACAGACTTGCTACTGTTAAAGAAGAAACTGAATACATGCCATCTATTGAAAAGCTGGCAGAAGGTATCTACAGAACTGACTTAAATAGCGGCTTCAAAAGCAGTGAGCAATATGTTGAAATGGAAGAAATTATATTAGAAAGAATAAAACATCTGAGTATTTATCAATAAAGCGAATAATTTAATGAAAAAAATAATCATCATAAGTCTGCTTGGTATTTTAATATCGGCGTGTACAGAAGAACAACAGAATAAATTTTCACGCTTAGGCGTTACCTGGTTAGAGGGCAATTATAAAGTGACTTTTGCAGAGGGATCACATGTAAAAACATGGTTTGTAAAAAATAGTAAAGTTACTGCCGAACCTGAAAAAGGATATTATTATTTCTGGACAAATATTGATGGTAAAAAACGTTATGTGCAAACGCCTATTTCGCGCACCTACATAGAGCAAATAGGCGACTAATTATGCGCAGATTTTTTCTGCTGCTAATATTGTCAGTGCCTTTAATTTGTAATGGCACAGAAAAGCCAGTTGAATTACGTGTTGCCAGTGCAGCAAATTTTTATCCGACATTAGTTAAAATAAAACAAAGTTATGAGGCGATCACAAAAAATAAAATAACCATTATTCGTGGTTCTACCGGTAAATTGTATGCTCAAATTATGCAAGGCGCTCCCTACGACGTGTTTTTTTCAGCAGATGAAGTGCGCCCTGATAAGCTGATTAAACAGGCTAGAACACAGGATATAGATGACAGTCAAAAATCATTGATCTACGCCGTAGGCCGACTGGTTTTATGGACGCCTGATGCGGACAGTTCACAACAACTCAGAGAGCAGCTGATTAAGCAAGACTTTAAAAAACTGGCTATCGCAAATCCTAAAACAGCACCTTATGGTAAAGCCAGTATCGAAGTTTTAAAAGAAATGGAGTTGTATGATGGGCTTAAATCAAAGCTGGTATATGGAGAAAATATTTCGCAAACCGTGCAGTTTGTTCAATCCGGCGCAGCAGAATTAGGCCTGGTTGCCCGGTCATATGTAATTGATGATATGTATTGGGAAATCGACAGTTATATGCATAAGCCGATAAACCAGACAGTTGTTATTTTGAAACAAAGCAAACAGTTACAAACCGCTAGAGAATTCCTACAATACATACAAAGCCCGGCTATTCAAAAAGTGATTGAAAATGATGGATATGGGCATTGATAGAGCTGGCACCGATTATCGTAACTCTAAAGCTTGCCACTCTTACGGTTCTTATTTTATTAATCATTGGTACACCACTAGCCTGGTGGTTATCGATAACGCAAAGTAAATTTAAAATTTTTATAGAGTCGGTCGTTGCATTGCCACTGGTGCTACCACCAACTGTTTTAGGTTTTTACTTATTACTGGCATTAAGCCCGAATGGCTTTATAGGAAATATCTGGTCTTATATAAGTGACACTCCCTTGAGTTTTAGTTTTAGCGGACTGGTAATTGGTTCGGTACTATATTCAATGCCCTTTGTGGTGCAGCCATTGCAAGCCAGCTTTGAAATGGTCGGTAAGCCTTTACAACAGGCCGCAAATACGTTGGGTGCAAATGCTGTTGATACTTTCAGGCATATTGTACTGCCACTTTCCCGGCGTGGTTTTCTGGTGGCAATAACACTTGGTTTTGCGCATACGGTCGGTGAATTTGGTGTTGTGCTTATGATTGGTGGAAACATTCCTGAAGTGACGCAGGTTCTGTCTATAGTGATATATGATCATGTGGAAGTTCTAGAATATACTCAGGCACATTATTATTCAGTTGGTTTATTAACGTTTTCATTTGTTGTTTTATTTATTACCTATTCACTCAACAGAAAGTTAATGGTGAAACTGTAATGATTAAAATCAGATATAAGAAGCAGTTAAATAAGTTTTCTCTGGATGTAGATTTTAGTATACCACCGACAGGTATTACGGTTTTATTTGGCCCATCTGGCTCAGGAAAAACCAGTGTACTAAATTTAATTGCAGGGATAGACCAACAGCAGCATAAAAATGCTGACCAATGCCAATCCAGTTTAATTATAAACGACAGAGTCATTGATGATTCACAGAACAAGATTAATCTTAAACCATGGTTTAGACATATTGCTTATGTATTTCAGGATTATCGCCTTTTTCCGCATCTCAGTGTAGAAGACAATATATTGTTTGGATATAACCGGTGTAATAGTGATTTGGTGCCTGCTGATTTAATTGCAACTTTTAAAATAGAAAATTTGTTGCAGCATTTTCCAGAACAGTTATCCGGCGGGCAGAAACAACGAGTAGTAATGGTTCGCGCATTATTATCACAACCAGAATTATTGATTTTAGATGAGCCTTTATCTGCGCTGGATTATCAGTCAAGGCAGGTGTTGTTACCATATATTGAGTATATACATAAAGCGTTAAACATACCGATCATATATGTTAGCCATGATATACAGGAAGTGTTACGGCTGGCAGACTATATTGTGGTGATGGATAAAGGGAAAATTATTGATAAGGGTGATATAGCTGATTTATGTATCCGACAGCCCTTACTAACTCAGCAGGAAGGCGCCAGCTTTATTTTAGAAGGCAAAGTCACTGAAGTATATGAAGAAGAAAATTTACTACAGGTTGATTGTGGTGAAAATATTTTGATAGCGGCTGAGAATAAAGTCGAACAACAAACTTTACGTATTTTAATTCATGCCAGAGATGTTAGCCTGTGCTTAAGTCCTCCGAAAGACAGCAGTATTTTAAACTGTATTCCGGTGTGTATTGAAAAGGTACAGTCAGATAAAAGCGGTAAGCTACGTGTGATAGCAACATTAGGTGGTGATAGTGCTAAGCAGCAAATGCTGATGGCGATGATAAGTCACCGGTCTGTTAAGTTATTAAAAATTGAACAGGGCAAGAAAATGTTTGCTCAGTTTAAAGCCACTGCACTAATCAAGTGAGTGTGTTCAACACAGTGAAATTTAGAATATATCTGATTTGTATTACATGTATAACACCTACAGTTGTGTTTGCTGACAATGCTATAAAAATATGGAAACAGGTAACTGATGATAATGGTATTCAGGTATATACTCGAGAAATGGCTTATTCCAGTATCGTAAAGTCAAAAGCCAGAACAGTTATAAATGCACCATTAAATGATATTAAGATGATACTGGATGATGTTGATCATCGACATGAGTGGATTCCATTTTTAGTTTTATCGAAAACATTAGTAGAGTATAAAAATAATAAAAAAGTAGAATACAGTCATTTTTATGCGCCATGGCCAGCATCAGATCGGGATTTTGTTTATGAAATTGAATTAATATCGGCAGAAAATAATAAGTTGATATATACAATGAAGTCTGTTGAGTCAGTACTGATGCCGGTTAATAATAGTAAAATACGTGCCGACTTATTTGAAACTACTTATGTATTAACTAAGATAGATGATAATACAACAGAGGTTGTGCTGATATATCACGCCGATCCCAAAGGCTGGTTGCCTAACTGGATAATTAATATTATACAGAAAGCACTGCCCTTTAAAATCATGAGAAACCTTAAGCAAAGATTGAAAAACCAACAGAATGCTTAAGTAGTACTATTAGCTAATGTATTACACAGTAAGATTAATGTCGTTCGTTAATTATTTTAAAGCCGATTAAAAACAAACTCATAAAGATAATTAAGGTAGCACAAACTATTAACGGTACATTACCGGTAAGGCTGGCATGAGTCAGCCAGGCAGCATTTCCCAGAACGGCCAGAATCATCATTAACATAGAAATATCATTAGTGAGTCGGGTTTTTAGTGCTTTCATTATCTGAGGTATAAAAATAAGCGTAGTCAGTACGGATGCAATCCATCCGAATAGTTCTTCTAAAGGCATAATAAAATTCATTGTCGTAGTCAGGTTATGGCAGGCGCCGGGCTTCAAGTAACTTGTTAAATAAGATAGTCGGTGAAATCCAGATTAATATATCATCATAATGTCGACTATCGACCTCAATAATGGGCGATGAATAGTAATTAGTATCGTTGCCCAGTTCATAATCAGCAAGTTCACACTGGCTGGCAACGGTTCTGCCGTCTTCGCCGGCATTCTCATTTTCGGCATTACTGTTTGTAGCCGGTTCCCCCATAGAAAAAACGACCGCCACCGCATTTTGAGTAATGATATTACCAGCACTTGTGCTCGATGAACATCCTGCATCAATATCACGACAGATACGTAAATTTGGCCTTACATTTTCCATGCCTTCATTGTGAATGCCGCCACCGGTGATAAAGTCACCTCCGGGTACCAGACCGGCATCAGCCATGGTTACACTGTAGCGGTAAGGTCGGCCCCATGGGTCAATTAATAAACCATCACAATTAACCGGACCGCTAATGCCCAGTGCGGCGGACGGTACGAAACCAATATAACCATTAATTGCATTGGCATCTGCGCAGTCGGACAGTGGATTTAATGGAATAGATTGCGCACCTCTGCCGGGCATGGTTGGACAGGGTAAGCGATCATAGGCAATAGCAAAACCATAAAGCGCCGATTCAATATTATTGAGATGGTGTCTTGCGTCGATAAAACGGGACGATTTTCTTAAGGCGCTAACTGACATAAATGCAGAACTTAAAACAAAGCTGAGTATTACCATTACCACGGCCAGCTCAAGTAGTGTAAAGCCAGAACTTCTGACTGCACTGACTCGACTATAAGTTAAAGATTCGGACATGAGATAGCGGCTAAATTTGAGTCAGGATTAAAGCAGGTAATATTCATATTAACATCGATACCAATAAAGATATCATTGCCTGCGGTCAGGCTATAGCTACCGAGCGATTGAGTACCAAAGTTTGTGGCATTAACACCTTCTAGATAATTAGCAATATTACCTTTTAAATCAGACGGGTTTTGTTCTTGAGGCTCAATGTCTGAATCGCGTCTTAGTTGGTATATCTGATTGTCTGTAATTGCATCGTTAGCAAAAATAATTAAAGCGGCGAAGTTTTGACCTGCAACTGATGGGCATGAGGTAGAGGTGCAAGTAGCTGTAAGTTGCAGAGAGTCAGGTGAAAAATCCCGCCCGATAACAAAAAAGAAATGGTCTTTCCAGTCATTCCAAAGTCGAATATGAGCAGCAGTTAGTAACTGCTGAGGACAGTAGTCGATTAAAAATGTACGGCTTTGTGATGTTAGTAAGTTTGAATGAGTAAGCACAATCGGCAGGCGTCCAAGATAACCATTAATATGGTTTACACTGTCAATATAGTTTCTGCTATTACGATAATCATCGGTTATAGTATTTAGATTTAAATCGACGGCCGCCGGTCTGGGAAATTTTAAGCTGCCGGTTTGCGCATAAGTGACAAGACATTGAGCGAGGATGCTGCCGAGATTTAGAAGCTGATGATCCAGTGCATTAACCTGTACTTCAGAGGGGGGGCGCGAAGTTTTGGTTTGAGTGGTAATAGCAGCAAAAATATCGCCACGGGTAATTGTAATAAATCGATCGTTAAACATTAACAAGCTAATATTCGATTGTAACCCGGCAAAGCTATCAATCTGATCGGTGTCATTTGAGATCAGAGCATTATTGATATTATTAATGGTGTCAAGATAATCACCGGCATGAATGGAGCTCTGTAGATTTCCACAGGGTAAGGCAGAATTTTGAATACTCCGGTTCTGGCCGGAGAGTTGTGGGCCGGGTGCGAGAACAATAGCAACAATACGATCTTCAGGTACATCAGAGTTGAGTTTCTGACCCTGTGTATTATAAATGTCAAACATTCCCAAAGAGTCCGCATTATGCAGCTGCTTCGGACCGAATTTATAAGCTGCACTTACCGCATACCAAAGACACTGTCCGCTAGAGTCTTTAAGCGGCTCTATATTAAGCGTTTTCCAGGGTAAACGGCCTAATGCATTGATTCTAAATGCATTGCAGTTTGCATCCTGTGTACCCTCAGAGCCGGAGGTGGTTTCAGGGCATGGCAGGTAGCCGTGCCAGCCAGCCAATATTTCGCGTGTATTCAGATTGGTTCGATAATAATTACTTACAGCATAAGCAATTAGCGCCTGACGGGCTTTGGATAATGCAAGAGTGGTCTGGTTCTGTTGCTTAACATTAATATTTTTCGGAAGGTTGGTAATGATGATAGTAATACCAGTAAAAAGCAGCGCGAATACAAACAATAAGAGTGCACTGCCTTTTTGTTTATCCGTTGTCGGAGTGAGAATAAAATTTTTCATAGCAAAATACGTATTAGTTAGTTTTGTTTGATATGTGAGTGATTAGTGGTGAATATTTGTTAGCTTCGATGGTGTAGCTTTCAATAATTTTATTGGCTGTATTGCTCCATTGTTGTCCGGGCTTGAGTAGTATTGTTTTATGATTAACGACAACAGGAATGCGGTAATCATGTTGTGTGTGGAAGAAGTTATTAATTTTTATAGAATGATTGATAATATTAGATTTTGACGTGTTACGATTATTTAGAAAAACAATTGGCGGGTGACCCTGTCTAATAACCAGCCCCTGCATATTGACAGTAACGACCTTATTCATAACTGATGGATTACTGCTGTTTGAGACAGGACTTAAAGCGCGTTTAATACGCTGTTTATTTAATTGCTGGCGAATATTTGTAGAGGTAAAAAATTTCTGTAAATCATTTGTATTATGTTGTGTATCAGGTAATGCATTTGAAGAATAATAAAACAATATAAAGAAATATAGTCGCTTCATTTTTGTTTCCGGTTTAATAAAACGGCTTTAGTTGATCTGTAACTTATGGTGTACCAGTTTAATTTACAGCGGGCAGAAAAGTTATTATCAGCGACAACTAGTTGTGAAGTACTAAATGATCGGTTACGTGTAATAGAGCAGGATTGAATATCAAATAGCCGGCTTGATGAGTCTTCAATGGAGTTTAACAGGGTATATAAATCACCTTCATGCAGGAGTTGCATGGTTAATGTTAGCGGCAGGATATTGACTGAAATGCCGGGGAATATTTTTGATAAGTGAACACTGTTAAACTCAAGAGATTGGTCATAGTGGTATTTTATATCAGATATTTTAGATTTATCTATTAAATAATTATCATTAACCACAGGATTTATCTGTGTTTCGTCACTAAAAATACCGTCTTTAAGTAACTGCTGAAAATGCTGTCCGTATACTTCAAGTAATTTATTATGATTAATGGCGGTGAAATAAATTTGTCGGGATACATCTAATTTATTCAAGGCAGTTGAATGATGATTAGCAGCATCATACCTGTATGACATGGCTGTACTTATAATTATTGCTGATAGCAGACCACTAACGAATAGAAAAGTCAGTGGTATGCGTGTTTTATATAAAAGGGATAGAATCATGGCGTTGTCACCTGATTGACGCCTTGCATTAAAATCGTAATTAAAAACCGTGTTGTTATTTGCGGCTGTGAGTTGTGTTTATGCGGGTGATTCGCATTACTAAATGACGTAATGTTTGATGCATCTGAAATATTTTCGAGTTTGCTATTAACCTCTATTATAAGAGGGTGTTTGTTTAGTGCCCTGACGAATGTATTAATGGGGTCCTGCATTGCTGAGGAAGCACTTCGAGGTGAGTCAATAAAGCCTTCGATGATAGCCTGCTGAATAATCGCTTGTGGTTTTGCATAATCAATGGCTGATAGAGCAGAATTATTGTTTTGGCCGACTATTTTAGTGTGTTGATATAATTGCCAGCTAAAATGGTTTATTGACAAATTATGAGCGCCTGACTCGGCTAGAATAATGCTGATATCCGACATAAATTTTAATGGTGATAAAGACTTATAATCGTTAATCGTATGGTTAAATAAGACCGCAGATTGCATTGCTTTAGCTGTAGCAAGTTCAGGTTCGATTTTTTTAAATGTATGATTATATAGTTTATCAATCTGTTTGCTCTGCTGCGTTAGTAAGTGGGTTTGTTGAGACAGTGACTGATAGGGTGAAAATAGCGACAGAGAGTAGAGCATGCTGAATAAAAAAATAAAGATACCGGCACCATAGATGAACTTAGATAAAACCCGCTGGTAATAGTATTTAAATAGATCTGCATTTCCATAATGGCCAACAGGTAATAATATTGTGGAACAAATAGAGGTATAAATATCAGTACAATTAATTTGAGCGTCAAATTTTCCCGATACAAGATGATACGTGCCTTCTAGATTATGATAATGAAATGTATATAAAGATGTGTCAGGACAAAGCGATTGTATCGCTGTTTGATCAATATTATTACAGATGATATGAACTTCAGTAATTTGGCCAAACTCAATCTGTCTCTGGTTAGATAAAAACTGGACAGTAGATTCGACTTGCAGACAAATAAACTCTCCAATGGGTATTTCATCAGCTTCAAAGGAAGTTAATCGGCTGCTTTGAAAAATTCCGTTACTAATAAATGTTTGCCGTAAGGAGCCGGGTTGCTGCTGTGTAATGAGTAAAATATTTTTGCCAGATATTTCGGCTTTAGATAACAGAATTTCGCTCAGCAGTGGTAGGGACCAGATACCGCGAATAGATATTTTGCAGTCAGTTAAAATATCTAACCATGATATTAATGCTTGCGGATTACGGAGAAGGCTGTAGCGTATAACATCATTTCTGCGTTCATTGTTTTCACGGCCAATTAATGTGTAATGTAAATAGTGACTATGTTTTTTATAATGGCGATTAATAGTACGTTGAATGATTTTCTTTCTATCAATAGGGCCGACATGGGGTATGGTATCTTTTATAAAGTCTTCATCGTCTAAATCAACTAGAACATTGACAGCAGTGTTATCAGTAGACATTAAATAGTGTCTGAATTTTATCTGTGCATCACGAGTAGTGTCAAAATAAAATCGAACCGGGTGTTGTTTGTTTTGATAGTGAAAAACACCAACTCGGTACGCAGATATGTAAATAATACGTTGCATAATATTAATACTGTAGAAGGCTTAACGAGTCGTAAATAGGGCCAAGAACAGCGGACATAATCCATATCATAATACTACCCATAATAATGGTTAGTACGGGAGTGATAGTGGCTTCCATTTTGTCGATGCTTTCTTTGACTTCGCGGTTATAAAAGTAACTGATATTTAATAGTGATTCATCTAATGCGCCGGTTTTTTCACCGACTTTTAACATGCGAATGACCAGCGGCGGATAGAGCTCAGTTATGGCAAAACTATCTGCTATATTTCCGCCGTCAGATATATGCTTGCGAATATCAATAATTGACTGTGTAAGCGCCGTATTGCCCATTATTAATTCAGATATTTTTAAACTATCCAATACGCTTAGACCGGATGCGTACATCATGGCAAAATAATTAGAGAAGCGGGCTAGTTTTATTTTAAGGATAATGGGGCCAAAAATAATAACTTTCAATTTCAGGCAGTCAATATAGAGTCGAAACGATGGGTTTTTGCTGGCTACGTATTTTAGTAGGACATATATGATTACCGGCGTAGTAAGAAAATACGGCCAGTAGTTCTCTAAAAACCAGGAGGTTTGTAGCAGTGCGCGAGTATGTATGGGAATAACACCCCCTAGATCTTTAATAAAAGGAATGAGTTGAGGGACCAGAAAAATCATTAAATAGCAAATAAGCAGGCTAATAACAATAATAACAAACGCCGGGTAGATCATGATTTTTCGGGTGTGAGACGCCAGCTCATCTTGCCATTTAAGGGTGTCGGCGATGTCCTGTAGAACCTGTGCAAGACGACCGGTTTCTTCGCCTACTTTAATCAGTGAGGTATAAACCCGGTTAAATACATGCGGGTATATTGCCAGTGCCTGTGAAAATGTTTTGCCACTTTGTATTTCATCAATAACGCCATAAATAACTTCTCGCATTCGCATCGTTGGCATGTCATTTTTTAAATCACTAAGGCCGTCTAAAATACTGACACCGGCTTTAGTAAGTTGCTGTATTTGAAATGTAAAATTAATTAAATCGCGGCGGTTAATGCCCTTATGGGCGAAGCTGAATGGTTGTTGCAATTTTAGTTTGGCATTAATCAGATCCAAACCCATGTTATTAAGCCGATTTTCAAGATCGGCAATATTGTCAGCATGTATACAGTTATGGCGAATTTTTCCGCTGGCATCAATGGCTTTGTATTTATAATAAGTGCTCATGATTTACAGTTGCTCTGTTAGATCAATGACGCGACTGATTTCGTCGATACTGGTGATGCCATTTCTGACGTTGCGAATAGCATCATCGTTAAGGGTTTTAAAATTATTATCTTGCAGATGTTTTTTAAACTTGCCGATAGTGGCATGCTGAGCAATCATTTCATCAAGTTCAGCCGTAATTTTTAAAATTTCTAAAATCGCAAACCGGCCTTTATAACCGGTATATTCACATTGATCACAACCTCGAGCATTAAATATTTGAATTGATTCGGATGAGTTGATACCGAGTAGTATTTTTTCTGAAGTAAGTGCATTATGAGCTGTTTTACAATGCCGGCAGAGTTTGCGAATCAGGCGCTGGCTGATAACACCAATAATATTACCGGCAATAATTTCAGGTTTAATTCCCAGATCCGCAAGACGTGGAAGTGTGCCTATAGCGGAATTGGTGTGTACGGTTGAGTATACCTGGTGCCCTGTCATTGCAGCGCGTATGGCCATTTCAGCAGTGTCTTTATCGCGTATTTCACCGATAAGAATAATATCCGGATCCTGGCGCATGAGTGAACGAATGCCATTGGCAAAGTCCATGCGGATGACTTCATTAATTGAAGTTTGACGAATCATCTCCATTGGGTACTCTACCGGGTCTTCGAGGGTCATAATATTGACTTTGACAGAGCGTAAAAAGTCGAGCATGGAATAGAGTGTTGTGGTTTTTCCGCTGCCTGTCGGACCGCTGATCAGGATGAGTCCTGAGGGTCTGGCCATCATTAGTTTGAGCATTGAAAGAGCATCATCCTCCAGGCCGAGCTTATCAACGGCTACGATACCTTTATTACGGTCAAGTACGCGTAGTACGATATTTTCACCATGTGTGGTCGGCTGTGAGGACATTCTAAAATCGATCTGATGGCCGCGAATATTTAAATTAATTCGACCGTCCTGTGGTGCTCGTGTCTCTGCAATATTCATATTGGACATAACCTTCAGGCGAACCACGATGGCCAGCCAGTAGTCAATGTGAAGACAGCGAACCTGTTGCAGAACACCATCAATTCGAAAACGTATTCGTAGGAAAGCACTTTCAGGTTCGAGGTGAATGTCAGATGCACCACGCTTTACTGCATCAGATAAAATGGCATCTACAAGACGAACCAGAGGCTGACGGTAGGTTTGCTGTTGTGCATTCAAATGGCTGTAATCATGATCACTGATTTCGATTTTGCCATTTTCCATTTCATATAAGATGCCATCAATCGATAGCTCAACCCCATAGAACTGATCAATAGCATGGCTGATTTCACTTGCTCCGCAAAGTAAAGGCAGTAATTTGATGTGTTTGCCGGTATGCGTGTGCAGCTGGTCGAGTACGCGTAAATTATAAATATCAGCGATGGCAATACTAAGACGATTTTCAGTGTCATTAAGGCTGACAGGAATAATATTGAATTGGATAGAAAGTGATTTGGGAATAAGTGCAAGTGCTTCCATCTGCGGTACAACCTTTGTCAGGTCGATACTTTCTTTACCGAGTATATTGCCTAGTGCATCATGTAATTTAGTCTCGCTGATAAAATTCAGGGAGACCAGTGACTGTCCCAGCGGCCGTGAGTGCTTTAACTGTTCTTTTAAGGCGATGTGTAATTGGTCTTTGCTGATAAGACCCCGCTGAATCAGTTGTTCACCAAGGCGTAATTTTTGAGTTTGCAATGTCATTTCAGTCGTTCCTGCAAAGTCATAATACGTTGTTGAGTATCAGAGAATGAAAAGTTTGCGGCGATGCTTTGAGTGAGTGTCAGGCTGAGTCGGTAGAATTTGACGGCTTGTCGATGCTGTTTTAAATGATCGAGACTAACCGCCAGATTGTAGCAATAATCTGCATTGGTATTATCAAAAGACCAAGCATTAAAGAAGGCAGATTGTGCCGCTTGCCATTTATGTCTATATGCATACAGTGATCCCAGAGAAAAATGCAGATGCGCTGCATCAGGTTGATGTTTGAGCATAAATTTTAGTTGTGATTCAGTGGACTGCGAATGATTGTTGTTTTGAATGCTGTTAAGTCCGGAAATGGCTAAACTATCTTTAGGGTTAAGTTGCAGTAAAAATATATATTTCTGCTGAGCCAGCTCAAAGTTCTGGTTTTTTATTGCAATAGCAGCAATGCCGAGAAGTGCATTTCTATTTTTAGGCTCTGAGGATATAACCTGTTGATATAATTTTTGTGAACGAAAATATTTGCCCGCTTGAAAAAAGGTGTATGCACGACTTAGTAATAAATGTACAGGGTCTGATATGGTTTTATAAGTAATATGAATATCAGGTTTTTTTGGGCTCGAAATAAAGGCCTCTGCTGGTGACTTTTTGGTGAGACCTTTTGTCAGTGGTATGGCTGGAGGTTGATTTTTGGTCATTATGTTTTTAATTGATTTATCAATCGGGTCGGTTTTGTTTGTAGTGCCCATTAATGGCGCTTCAGTCGGTAAGCTATCTGAATGGTCAGCTGTTAGTGCCTGACTGGATAAGGGTATAATTATTTTGGCTAAATTAAAATTATCGGTAGTAACTTGAGAATCATGTAGTACAGAATTCGGAATATTTTCAACAGGAAAAATAAATAATGTTTGTCGGCTCAATGTCGATTCAATAAAAAGGTATGCCGCAGTGGTTGACAATATGAATAGTAAAATAAAACTGATAGCCAATCGAGCAATTCGTTTTTGTCTATGCCTATGTGAATTAACCCGGGATATAAGTGAATTTAAATTTGTTGTATTTTCAGCATTTCCAGATAAATCATCAGTATTAGAATTAATTGAAGAATTTGATATTGTATCTGCATCAAATGTAGATTTTTTGTTTAGTAAGCCAGTCTGAGTTAGACTAATAGCATCGGTATCTACAGGCTGTAAATCTAAATTGAGATCAGCTCCGGAGTCATATTTTTTTTGTGGTGCAATAGTGGCGGGTTTAGCGCTAGCTGAATCAATGCTAGCATCTGATAATTTTAAGGTATCAAGTAGCAGGCTCATTAGAGTAGTACCACCGGTTAAGGTTTATGTGTTTGTGCTGAAGAATCAGGAATATTCTGATAATGTATTTTTAAGCTATTTTTGGTTGCAGATTTAGGCGTCTTCGGTAAATATTTTTTATATTCAATTAAGTCTCCAGTTAAGCTGGCATGTTGAATGACAATGGGGCGAATAAAAATAATAAGTTCTGATTTCTCACGTATGTCATTATCATATCGAAATAGACTGCCGATAATGGGTATGGATGATAACAGCGGAATTCCCTGACTCCGATCATTAACAGTGTCCTGCATCAATCCGCCAATTACCGCCGTATCGCCATTGTTAATGGTGAGTATCGATTCAATCTCTCTTATCTGAATAACCGGAACTTCAGAAATAACATCCGCATCTTTAAAGGCAGGATTCGGATCCTGAACTGAATCGATAACCCGGGAAATGGTGGGTCGAATATTCAGGGTGACTGTTTTATGTGCGTTTATATAGGGAGTTACAGACATTACAAAACCGACGGGTACGGTTTTAATTTGGGTTTCAAATGTAGTCAATGACGTCACCTGTGATAATGATGTTTTAACATCCATTTCAAAATACACGATATTATCGACAACTTTTAAAATAGCCGGCTGATTATTAATCGCCATGATTTTAGGGCTGGATAACACCTGTACATCACCGAACTGTTCAAGCGCTTTTAATGTCATGCTGACCTGGTTGCCACTGACCTGACCATTTAAGGTAAAAGATGAAAAAGGTGACTGGGATAAATTACTGGCGGTCATATCCGTCAGAATATTAACGCCGGCTTTCGGATCTTTTGCAACAACAGACCAGTCAACACCCGCCTGATAATGATCGCTGAGTTTTATTTCAGCAATGGTGGCTTCTATCATTACCTGGCGTTTGGAAATGTTCAGCACCTGATCAATAAATTTTTGAACCTGCCTATGCTGTTTGTAGGTGGCACGGACCATAATTAGTCCGGCTTCACGGTTAACAATAACTTTATGGCTAATGGCTTTCTTATTGGAAGTTTGAGCATTAGACTTATCATTGCTATTGTTTGACCTGCCCAGCATTTCTTTAATGTTTTGCGTTAACGTTTCCCAAAATTTATTATCAGAAGTTAAGTGTACTTCGGTTAGTGAGCTGTTGTTTTCGTTATTGTTAGCAGAGCCGCCGTTAGTATTAGAGTTGCCGATACTGCCCTGACCGGTTGAACCGATATTAGTCGCGACACGGATAATACCTTTTGATTCCCGTGAAATATTTACATAATCAACAATATAGGTTTCAAGATAAGGTTTATCGGCTTGTACTCTTAATGTTTGATTTTTTATGTTGTACCGAATATCAGTTTGTTGTGATATGCGTTCCAGTATCTGCGGTAATGTCTGGTCAATGGCATTGAGGGTGATGGTGCCGGTTATGTCATCATGTATGTCGAGATTAATTTTTGCATCGCGTGCTATGGAAAATAGTAGTTCTCTGGTGGCAACATGGTTAACAATAACCGTATAGGTTTGCAATTGTGAAAGATTCGATGGCGGAGGTAATAATGTTGTTTGTATAACCGTAGCAGGAATGTTTTTATCCTCTATGGTCACTGAATTGATATGCCCTGCAGAGAATTCAGGTGGCCGTGTCGGGCCGCATGATGTGACTGATATAATCAGCAGCAGATAAAAGCTGACTAAAACCGGTTTAATGAATCGCAAAAAATTCATGGGGTTGTTAAGACTTCCTTGTCAAACGTTTTAGAAAAATCTGGCTTATGTTGTATCGGGTTTTAAGTTAAACCACTATTATTTTTGTATAAAATATTATGGAGGCGACTTTTGTTAATTGTCTAGAAGTATTTTGCGGGAAAAGATTTTTTTGGATGGAAGGTAATGTTTTGTGTATTGATAGATGTGTAAGGGAGGGTTTATTGATATGCGTGAAATATATTAATCGTTAGACCCCGCCTTTAAAGTCAAGTTGTCTCCAGGCTTCATAGCTGACAATTGCAACCGCATTAGACAGGTTGAGACTGCGACTATTCGGCTGCATCGGAATTCGAAGCCGGTGTTCACTGGCAATACTATTCATAACCGTCGCCGGTAATCCTGCAGTCTCTGAGCCGAACAGTAACACATCACCTTGCTGATAATGCATCTGATCATGGGGGCGGCTACCTTTTGTGGTGCAGGCAAGAATGCGTCGTTCAGACATCGCGTTTAAAAAACTGGAATAGTTTGGGTGGAGGGTGACATGGTTAAGGTCGGTGTAATCGAGCCCGGCGCGTCGTAGTTTTTTTTCTTGCAGATCAAATCCCAGCGGTTCGATCAGATGCAGGTGACAGCCGTTATTAGCAATGAGTCTAATGATATTACCGGTATTGGGGGCAATGCGCGGTTCGTATAAAGCGATATGAAACATACTGGGTGTGATCTTCGGTTTTTAGTGTGTGTCTATTATGGCAAATAAACATCCCGGATTGAAACTTTATGCAAAATCAATGGATGAAATACAGAAACAAAGCGTATTAATCTATATAATCATAATATAAATAATGATTTTAAGAATAATATATTAATTAGATTTAACCCGGTTAAGACAGTGACTGAAAAAAATCATCGACTAATGGCCTGTCACGAATGTGACGCGCTGCAAAATGTTGCACGAATACCACTGGGAAATGTTGCCTTGTGTGCTTGCTGTGGTGAGCGATTATTTAAAAATCCGCGTTCGGCGATTGAAAAACCGCTGGCGTTATTATTTGCCTGTGCGATATTGCTGGTGGTTGCAAATATTTATCCTGTCATGTGGCTAAGTATTGCCGGTATTGAACGTCACACTACCCTCACCGAGTCGGCGCTTATTTTTTATGATTTAGGCAACCCAGAGCTGGCTTTAGTCGTGTGGTTTACCAGTGTGATTTTACCGGCATTCTGTGTGTTTTCATTATTGTATATTCTGTTTTCAATTCACCTTAAACGGCGCTGGCCCTTTACCCGCATACTATTAGTCTGGGTCAGCCGGCTATTGCCCTGGGGAATGATGGATGTGTTTTTACTGGCCATACTGGTGGCACTGGTTAAACTGATATCATTAGCGGAGGTGGTATTAGGGCTGGGATTTAGTGCGTTTGTGGCATTGGTGCTAAGCTATGCAGCGGCGGTTTCATCGATTGAGATGCATATATTGTGGGATCGTCTTGATGATATTCATGATGGCGATGGGCAGTGAGACGTAATATTGCTCAGGATAATATTATTCAGGCCAGAGATGTGGGGCTGGCAAGTTGTCATGTATGTGATCAGGTGGTGCAGCTGGATGATATGCCGGATGCATTATGCCCGCGCTGTCATAGCAATGTGCATTATCGCAAACACGACAGTATCAATCGCGCGTGGGCGTTTCTTATCAGTGCATTTATTATGTATATTCCAGCGAATACCGAAGCCATTATGATAACCGGCACATTAGGTCAGCAGAGTTCAGATACGATATTAAGTGGTATTCTTTATTTTTTAGCGCACGGTGACTGGCCGCTTGCTCTGGTGATTTTTTCAGCCAGTGTATTATTACCGTTATTGAAAATTATCGCGATTGCCTATTTGCTTATTAGTGTACAGCGTGGAAATAATTATCGTCAAAAACAGAAAACCCGCCTATATTTAATTGCGGAAATAATGGGCCGCTGGTCAATGGTGGATGTATTTGTGGTGGCGTTACTGGCGGCATTAATACAGATGGGAGAACTGAGTTCTATTGAACCCGGGCCGGCAGGCATGGCATTTGCATCGATGGTGATTTTAACAATGTTTTCAGCCATGGCATTTGACCCGAAGCTTATATGGGACCAAACGGATAAACCAAACGGATAAAATAGAATGACAGAAGATACCTCGAAAAAAAAATCCGCGGATATTCCCGATGCGATTTCAAAATCAGTTCCCAGAGCCAGATCCAGCGCAAAAGATACCGGTTTTTCTCCAGTTTGGGTCATCCCGATAATTGCGGCATTAATTGGTGGCTGGTTAGTTTTTAAAAGTGCAGTTGAAGAAAACGTTTTTGTTGAAGTGTCATTTGAGAGCGCTTCAGGATTAGAGGCGGGTAAAACCCCGGTTAAGTTACGTAATGTAAAAGTCGGTGAAGTAACAGAAGTAAAATTTACCGAAGATTTATCTGAAGTGGTGGTCATAATGGACTTAACCGGTGTATCACTAGAGCGGCTTACGGATACTACCCGTTTCTGGGTGGTGCGCCCCCGCATTGGCGTGGAAGGCGTCAGTGGTCTGGATACTTTATTAAGCGGTGCATTTATCGAAATTGATCCCGGTGAAGGCGGCGCGCCGCAGAAAGCATTTAAGGGCATGGAAGAGCCTCAAATTTATCAGCTAGGAAATCCCGGCACGACATTTATTTTAAAATCCAAAAACCTGGGTTCTATCAGTCGTGGCTCGTCAATAAAGTATCGCGGCATTACCGTTGGCAGTGTGACTAAATATAAATTAATGGAGGATCATAGTGATGTTCAAATTGAAATTTTTATTGAATCTCCGCATGATAAATATATAACAAACTACAGCCGTTTCTGGAATATATCCGGTGTCAGTATAGAGCTGGATTCAAAGGGCTTTGAGTTTGATATGGAATCGGTTAGTTCACTGGTCGTTGGCGGAATTGCTTTTACTAATGAATATGCGCCACAAAATGTTGTCCCCGCGAAACAAAATAATATATTTATTCTGCATAGTTCTGAAGAGCCTGATATAGAAGAGGTATTAACTTTTGGCGCGCCGATGAAGTTGTATTTTGATAACGGGGTGAGCGGACTTTCATTAGGTGCGCCGGTTGAATATAAAGGCATTCGTATCGGTACAGTTGAAAAAGTAGGTGTAGAAACAGATAAAGTTAAAAATGAGATTGCAACATTTGCAATGATAGATATTGAGCCGGAAAGACTACCGACAGATGATTTAAGTTCCAACCTGAGTACACGTGAGAGAACAAAACTGGTGTATCGTTTTTTTGAGCATATGGTGAGCCAGGGTGTGCGAGCGCAGTTAAAAAGTAATATATTAACCGGCCAGTCATTGATTGTATTTGATGTATTTAAAGATGCTAAAGCAGAAGAAGTTAGATACGTTAATGATATAGCGATTATTCCTACCGTGCCGGAGACAGTATCCGGCCTGATTAAGCAGATTAATGAATTACTGGCTCGACTCGGGGCTTTGCCGATGGAAAATATTGGTAAAAATCTCGATGAGGCAACAGAAAGTATGAATGACTTAATCAAGTCATTAAATGTCGAAGAGGGAGGCATGACCGGAGTGCAGGTTAATGAAACTCTGAATGAATTGAGTAAGGCCGCACGTTCAATTCGGGTTATGTCCGAGTATCTTGAGCGTCATCCTGAAGCATTAATAAAAGGTAAAAGAGTAGAATAATTATGTTGAAAATATTAAAAAGTTTATTGTTAATTGGGGTGACAGTTTTATTTACGGCCTGTGGAACATCGCCTAAAACAAATTTTTATTTATTAAGTACAGAACATAGTGTGGATATTCAAACAACAGATAAATTAACGATTGGTGTGTGGAAAGTTACCCTGCCGGATTTAATCGATCGCCCGGAAATAGTAACTCGCACCGGGCCTAATACAATTAATCTGGCTGATTTTCATCGCTGGGCTGGCGGCCTGTCAAATAATGTCAGTATGTTGATTGCGAATGAGCTTACCTATAATTTAAAAACCGGATATATTGATGTCTCTCCCTGGTCGGCCTATCGAAACTTTGATTATCAGGTAAAGGTGCATATCCGCACATTTGAAGGTCAGTTTGGAGGAGACAGTAATTTGAAGGGGGCTTTTGTTATTTTAAATGGCAAGGGCAATAAAAAATTATCAGAACAGATTTTCTCATTTAAAGAACAGGTCAAAACTAAAGAATACACGGAGATGGCTGCGATTATGAGTCGACTGGTGGTTGCACTGGCAGGTAAAATTGCCAGCGAGATTGAATTACAGCAGGAAAAATAAAACGAATTTATAGATGGCGTACGTTGTTATCTTTCAAACGGGTCCGTGAATTTTATTCGGATCGTGCTTCGCGTCCCAGTAAATCCTGCACCGCATCTCTGGGCGATTTATTTTCGTAAAGTACTTTATAAGCCTGTTCGATAATCGGCATTTCCACCTGATATTTTTGTGCCAGTAGCCAGGCTTCTTTAGCGGTTTTTACACCCTCCACAGCCTGTCCGATTTTCTCACGGGCCTGTTCAATACTAAGCCCTTCCGCCAGTGCCAGTCCCATACGCCGATTACGAGACTGATTATCGGTGCAGGTTAGCACCAGGTCGCCCATGCCCGCTAGCCCCATAAAGGTTTCCGCCTGGGCGCCCATCGCCAGTCCGAGGCGCATCATTTCATTAAGGCCTCTGGTAATCAGGGCGGCCCGGGTATTTGAGCCAAAACCGAGGCCATCAGCGATGCCTGCGGCAATTGCCAGAACATTTTTGAGTGAACCGCCGAGCTCAACCCCTAGCATATCTTCCGAGGTATACACGCGGAAATTACCATAGTGTAAAAAACCTGCGACTTCGTCGGCAATGGCATGGCTGCTGGCAGCGACGGTGACTGCAGTGGGAAGGTTTTGTGCGACTTCTTTTGCAAAGGTTGGCCCAGACACCACCGCGGTTGACTTGCAGCCGGGTAGTTCTTCTGCAACCACCTGATGCACCGGCTTGCCGGTGCCCTCCTCCAGGCCTTTAGTGGCCCAGACGATATGATGATCATTGCGTATCCAGTGACGGGTTTTATGTAAAAAACCGCGAACGGCATGGCTGGGAATAGCGATGAGCAGAGTATTTGATATTTGGATGGTCTGTTGCAGCTGATCGCTGAAGTTCAGGGAATCCGGCAAGCGGATATCCGCTAGATATTTTTGATTCAGCCGGGTCTGCTGCATATCTTTAATATGTTCGGGGTTGATATCCCATAATATGACATCATGGTGCGCACGAGCGACCTGTGCCGCTAGCGCCGTACCCCAGGAGCCACCGCCAAGAACGGCAATTTTTCGATGGGGTGTATTGGCGTTAGACATTTGCAGGTTTAGTGTGCAGTTTCTTCAGCTTGAGCGGCTTGTTGTGCCTGTTGCTGCTGTTGGTGTTGCATATAAAGTGCATTAAAATTAACCGGCGAAAGTAGCATTTGCGGGAAGCCGCCTTTAGTCACCAGGTCTGAAATTGCTTCACGGGCATAAGGGAATAATGTTTCCGGACAATATGCGCCGAGCATGCCGCCCATTTGTTCCTGGTCAAACCCTACCATCTGGAAAAGCCCTGCCTGTTTAATCTCGACTAAAAAGGCGGTCTTTTCCAGTTGCTTTGCAGTAACTGTAATCGTTAATATTATTTCGTGCATATCTTCTGATATGGCTTTAGCTTCTGTATTGATCTGTACATTAACCTCAGGCTTCCATTCGCCTTCCGTAAAAACTGCAGGTGCATTCGGTGACTCGAATGAAACATCTTTAATGAAAATCTTTTGAATTGAAAATTGTTGTTGTGGCTGTTCTTCGCTCATTTTGTAAACCTGAAAATTTGATAGTGTAAAAACTTGTTTATATAAGCATTCAAGCAGCCGCAATAAGCGGGTTTGAATGGGCTGTTTAACTTAGTCTGCAGAGAATACCACTAAAGTGATGCAGCTGCGAATTTGATAATGAGAAAAACGCGCAGTGCAAAGCAATGGACGGCTCTGATAGATAAAGGCACTGATGGCGGTGATGTGGATTGGCCGGAGTGAGTTAGCTGCTGAGGTCGAAGTGTAGAATTAACCGGCAGAGATTAATGCGTCAAGTTCACCTTTATCATCCAGCGCAGCCATATCGTCGTAGCCACCAACATGGGTGTCACCAATAAAAATTTGCGGCACACTGGTGCGGCCAGCGCGTTGTTCCATCTCCTGACGGATCTCAGCGCTATCATTGACATTAATAATGGTGAATTCTACATTTTTGCTTTTTAGTAATTGCTTGGCCCATCCACAATAGGGGCAGAAAGGGGC
Source organism: uncultured Thiotrichaceae bacterium (assembly GCA_964531165.1). Lineage (GTDB taxonomy): Bacteria > Pseudomonadota > Gammaproteobacteria > SZUA-229 > SZUA-229 > SZUA-229. Next base: position 59,941 of record CAZHEA010000001.1, on the reverse strand, counting down.
GATATAAACGGTAATATTGGTTTGAGACATGGTGAATTCTTTAAAGGTTAAAATATTAGTATGTATATTATCGGGTTATTTTTTAGTTACAGGCAGATTAGCACTGCTCCAGCTCATAATGCCGCCGGCCAGATTGCTGACATTTTCAAAGCCCTGTTTACTTAACGTGCTGCAGGCCGTGTTAGAGCGGCTACCAGACCGGCAGTAGGCGAGTATTTGTTTGTTCTTATGCTTTTCAAGCTCGTTAAGTCGTTTAACCAGTGATGCCATGGGGATATGAATTGCGTCTCGAATATGGCCAGAGCTATATTCTTTGGTTTCACGTACATCCAGTACAATGACGTCATCATCATTCATTAAGCGTACGGCTTCATTGACATTCAGTTGTTTAATGTTGCTAAGCTTGAGGCCGATTTCAGTTTTAATAATTAGTGCTAAAATTACCGCCAGGGCGGCAACCAGCATAAGGTTGTTAGTGGCAAACTCGATGAGCTGGGCCATTTTATACTCCAGTTTAAAGCATGAAGCCTCTGATCACTTAGCAGTGATCAGAGGCTAAATTTATAAAGAAAGCCTGAGAGGCAGACTAAAAGTTAATCATCCAGCGGGCGTTGTGAGCAGAACACTTCCTGCATCATGCCGATCAGGCGCAGTGTTCTTGCGTCGCCTACCCGATAAAACACCCGGTTAGCATCTTTACGTGAAGCCAGTATGCCCTTGTCACGTAGTATTGCCAGATGCTGTGAAATATTACTTTGCGAGGTTCCCACATTATCAACAATATCCTGCACGCTGACTTCCTGATCCTGTAAAGTACACAGAATTTTTAAACGTAGGGGGTGAGACATGGCTTTTAATGAACGCGAAGCGCGATCAATATCTTCTTCACGCGTCATTAATTGTGCCGGTTCTTCAATATTTGCAACCATTTTGTACCTTCCTGCTAAAATTGCGTTCACTAATATTAGTAATCTACCATAAAATAATACATACTTTTTAACTAAATTAAATCCGTATATCCAGTATTATTTTATTTAAATGTGATTTAAACGATGAACAGTGACCCAGTAGACATCAAAAAAGGCCTGTATTCAGTCTATGACTAAGACTAATAACCTGAAAAAACTGTTGATATTTAGCATATTAGCTATGCTATGCGGCTCAGCTATTGCAGACAGTGCAAGTGCCTATCAGCAGCGTCTTGATAAAATTCGTGATCAGATAAGCGGTGTGCTCTCAGCGCTAAGTCAGAACAAAGATCAGAGAAATAATGTGCGTACAGAGTTGCGCAAGCTGGAAGTGAAAATCGCGGTAAGCGCGAAAAAGCTAAGAAAAACCCAGCGCAAACATAAAAAAGCAGTTAAAAATCTGAAAAAATCTCAAACTGAATTAAAAAAATTAAAACATTATCTACATAAACAGCGGCGTATTCTGGCCGATCAGTTACGTTCTGCTTATGCTATGGGGCAGCAGCCACAGCTAAAAATGTTGTTAAATCAACAGGATCCAACAGAAATGGGTCGAGCAATGGTGTATTTTAGTTATTTGAACAGAGCACGGGGAAAAGAAATACAAACGTTTTTAGCCAGTATTGAAAAACAGAAAAAGCTGGAAGTCAGTATAACGAAGAACACGCAGGAGCTGGAACAGCTGATATCGACTAAAAAACATGAGAAAAAACAGCTAGGCTTGAATAGAAATAAGCGTAAAAAACTATTGGTGCGGCTGAATAAGGACATAAATAGCCAGCAACTGACACTAAATGATCTGCAGTCAAGCCGAAATCGGATTGAAGACTTACTGATGTCGTTGGGTGAGCTGCTAGCCGATATACCTGCAGAAGCCGTTAATCAAAAACCCTTCGGCAAGCTACAGGGAAAACTGCCCTGGCCGGTTAAAGGCACATTTCGCGCTAGCTTTGGAACCTCTCGTAGCCGCGGTGATCTGAAGTGGAGCGGTGTGGTGATTAATGCCGATTATGACACCCGGGTACGGGCAGTGACTCACGGTCGAGTTGCCTTTGCGGACTGGTTACAGGGCTACGGGTTTATTACTATAATTGATCATAACGACGGTTATATGAGTCTCTATGGATATAATCAGGAGCTATATAAGCAAGTGGGCGACTGGGTAGAAGCCAGTGAGGTAATTGCAACCGTTGGTGATAGTGGCGGGCAGACACAACCCGGCCTGTATTTTGAAATTCGTAAACAGGGTAAGCCGGTTAATCCAAAAAAATGGTGCTCCAGTGGTATTAAGCATCTGGCATTACAGGATAATTAATCAGCATAATTATTTAAATTTTATTTAGTCAGTTTTTCAGGTAAAGGAGTTATACATGAGTCAAACACGGTTTAGGCTTGCGGTGGTATTTGTGTTGCTAAGTTTAGCGGCAAGTTCGATTTTTAATGCACTATTAGCCGCACCAGCAGTTGATGTGAATGGGGATAAAAAAGTATCGCAGGCAAATAGTTTGCCATTAGAGCAGCTACGAAATTTTTCAGATATTTTCGCGCGTATTAAAAGTGAATATGTAGAGTCGGTCGGTGATAAAGAACTATTGGAAAATGCAATTAGAGGCATGTTATCGGGGCTTGATCCGCATTCTACCTATCTCGATCCGGAAGAATATAAAGAATTAAAAATTGGTACAACCGGACAGTTCGGAGGCCTTGGCATTCAGGTAGGTATAGAAGACGGTTATGTTAAAGTTATTTCGCCGATTGATGATACCCCGGCATTTAAAGCCGGCATTAAAGCTGGCGATGTAATTATCCGCTTAGATAGTAAGCCGGTGAAAGATCTGGGTTTAAATGATGCAGTGAAAATAATGCGTGGTAAGCCGGGCACATCAATTGAGCTAAGTGTGGTGCGTGAAGGTGAAGATGAGCCGATAAAATTTAAAATAAAACGTGCCATTATTAAAGTAAAAAGTGTAAAAAGCTTTTTAATTGAGCCGGGTTTTGGTTATGTCCGCATCAGTACGTTTCAGTCTAAAACCGCCATCCATTTAAGTAAGGCAATAAATAAACTGGTTGAAAAAAATGAACAGTCACTGAATGGTTTAATAGTTGATTTACGTAATAATCCAGGCGGTGTATTAAATGCAGCAGCAGATGTCAGTGATTTATTTATTGATAAAGGTAAGCTGGTGTATACACAGGGTCGCACTAAAGAATCATATTTTGAATATACAGCCAGTCCTACTGATATTCTTAAAAAAGCACCGATAATAGTATTAATAAATGCCGGTTCTGCATCGGCATCTGAAATTGTTGCGGGTGCATTACAGGATCATAAGCGTGCAATTATTATGGGTGAGAAGTCATTTGGTAAAGGTTCGGTACAAACCATTCAGGAATTAAGAAGTGGTGGTGCGGTTAAGTTTACTACAGCCAGGTATTTTACGCCTAATGGGCGGTCTATACAGGCGGAAGGTATTGTGCCGGATATTGTTCTGCAAGATTTAGAAATGACGGATAAGCATAAAAGCAGTTTTGGACAAATAAAAGAAGCTGATCTTTCAGGTCATATAAGTAATCCGAATGAGAAAAGTAAAAAACATAAAAATCCGGTACATAAAAAACAAGATAAGGCGGAAATTGAAATGATTGAACGTCTACAGAAAGATTATAAAATTCATGAGGCATTGAACTTATTGAAGGGCATGCATATTTTGTCGGCGAAAAATAAATTGCAGATTAATTCGGAAGCGCAATGAAATGACGAGGGTGCTGGTGCCGTTAGCTGAGGGTTTCGAAGAGCTGGAAGCGGTTACCGTTACAGATCTTTTAACCCGGGCAGGTATTGACGTTATAACCGCAGGTCTTAACGATCAGCCGGTGACTGCATCACGCGGGCTGAAAATCATAGCGCAGACACAGATTGCTCAAGTTGAAAGTCAGTTGTTTGAGATGATCGTATTGCCCGGTGGCCTGCCCGGAGCAAATCATCTGCGTGATAATGAAAGCGTGCAAAATATGCTAAAAAACCATGCAAAAAATGAGCGTTATATTGCTGCAATTTGTGCGGCTCCGAGGGCGCTTGAACGTGCCGGTCTGTTAAACAATAAAACCATAACCTGTTTTCCCGGCGCCTTCGATGATATTGAAAATAAAAATATAAAGCCAACCGGGCGGGCACTAGAAATAGATGGAAAAATCATTACTTCTCGTGGAGTGGGAACGGCTATGGATTTTGCTCTGGCGCTGATTGAAATTCTGTCAGGGTTAGAGAAGAAACACCAAGTTGAAAAGTCTCTAGTCAGGTGATGTATGCAGAAAAATATTTTCACATGAAAAATCACTAAACGATGATTTTTATTATGGGCTGATTTCCTGACGCCGCCATTCATACAGAAAAACCGTTAGAGCATGGCTGATGTTCATTGAGCCATTAATACCAAACATCGGCAAATGCACGGCTGCATTACACAGTGCAAGAGTATCTTTGCGAATGCCGGAAGATTCATGTCCGAGAACAATGGCATCACAACTTAAAATATTTGAATTAAAAATATTTGTTGATTGTTGAGTGATTTCTAGTGCAACAATATGTTTAAACGGGTTTTGGAATTCAGTAAATTGCTGCAGGGATATTTTATTAACGGCGATGTTTTTATTGGCGCTTCTTGCAATTTTAGATATCTTTTTACTATGCAAGTCCAGATCGCTATCAAGTAATATAATGTTATTGCTACCGGCAGCATCGGCAACCCTTAATATTGAGCCTAGATTGTCCGGAGTTTGTAGACCGTCACATATTATAGTCGGGGCATTAAAACGGGTTCTGTTTCTCTGGCGTTGAAATAATTCATCACCCTTAATTTGTGAGTCATGCATCATGACTAAACCGAATCATCGCTCGCGTCAGCAGTATTTTTCTGCCAGCTTTGTAGTTTTCTCCATAAGGTGGACTTGTTTATGCCTAATCGTGTAGCGGTTTGTTCTTTGTTGCCATTGCACTTGTCCAGTGTTTTTATAATGTAGCGTTTTTCGAGAATGTCTAGTGTAGGTGAGTCAGCATCAATTTCATCGCCGGATTCGCCGCCGATTAGCACCTGATCAATGGTTAAAATCGGGTCGTCTGCAAGTGCTATATGACGCTCAACCAGATTGCGTAATTCGCGGATATTACCCGGCCAGCTATAAGACTTAAGTTTATCCATTGATGGCTGATCAAATTTATTTATATCTCGTTGATAACGCTCTTTAAACTCATTAATAAAATGTTCAATCAATAATTCAAGGTCAGCTTCTCGGTCCCGTAAAGGCGGTATTATAATTTTAACAACATTTAAACGATGATATAAGTCATGTCGAAATTGACCTGCTGCAATCATTTCTTCTATATTACGATTGGTTGCTACCACAAACCGGACATCGATATTAATCGGTGTAATGCCACCAACACGGGTGATGGTTTGTGCCTGAACTGCACGCATTAATTTCATTTGCATAGTGTCAGAAATATTGCAAATTTCATCAAGAAAAATAGTGCCGCCACTGGCCACTTCAAGTAAGCCATGTTTGGTTTGTGTTGCGCCGGTAAATGCGCCCTTTTCATGCCCGAATAATTCACTTTCAAGTAAGGTGTCAGTGAGAGATCCGCAGTCGATAACAATAAATGGCTGGTCAGCAAACACCGAATGGTTATGCAGCGCATGGGCCACCAGCTCTTTACCCGTACCGGACTCACCTTCTATAATAATGTTACAGCGAATATCTGAAATTTTATCAATGATTTCATAAATTTTTGATAACGCGGATGAGCGTCCTATCATCCCAAACTGATCCTGTTTGTCTTTAATGCCAGGGCGTTTTTGTTTTTCTGATTTTCTAACCTCGAAACTTTCTAACACCTCGTCTATCTGAGCGATTAAGTCATCTGCATCATAAGGTTTTTTTATAAAGTCAGTAGCGCCGAGTCGCAAGGCTTTTATGGCATTATCTTCAGTTGAAAAGCCGGTTATCATTATGACCGGTACTTCGATATCGGTGTGGCGAACTGACTCAAGTAATTCCAGACCGGACATGCCCGGCATACTTAAGTCAGTAATGATCAGGTCGCTGCCCTGTTCTCGTATATTCTGTAATGCTTCTAACGGATTTTTAAAAATAAGAATGTCATAGTCTTTATTGCGCGCAAAGCGCCTGAATAAATCACCTGCTGTGGGGTCATCGTCGATAAAGTGAACGCGTTTATTGCTGGATTGATTCATAGTTATTTTATTTAAGGTTGTGTAATTTGGCAATCATGCCGGTGCTTCAGGGTTATTATTCAGGTTTATCATTCAGGTTTATCATTCAAGGGTAATTGCATAATAGCATTTACACCACCGCGCGGGTTATTTTCAAGCTTCAGGTGGCCATTATGGAATTGCATAATACCTATGCTGATAGATAAGCCAAGACCACTTCCCTCGCCTACATTTTTGGTAGTGAAAAAAGGATCGAATATTTTATCTAAATTAGCATCATCTATTCCAACGCCCTGATCGGATACGGTTATGTATATCTGTTGCTTGTCTGTATGGGTGCTGATAATAATTTCATCATTTTCATGGCTGGCGTAAATGGCATTCATTAATAAATTTACCAGCACCTGCTGCAACTGATTTCTATCGCCAAATAGAGTCAGGTCAGGATGTTCATTAATAATGAAACTGATATTGAATTTTTGAGCCTGTGAGTGGGCGAGTAGCAAAGTGTCTTTTAGCCAGACGTGTAAATCAAAAACCACATATTCCGGGGGGACCTGACGGGCAAAATTTAATATGCCGTTAACGATTTTTCCGGCACGTTTGGCTTCATTGCGCAAACCCTGAATATCCTCAGCTAAAGCATCATTGTTAGTCGGCAGGTCGCGCTCAATTAAAGTGGCGTAAGATAAAATATTATTGAGTGGGTTATTAAGTTCGTGGCCGATACCGGCAGCCATTTCCCCGATACTGGCAAGTTTGGCATTTTGTAACATCATTTGTTCGGCACTGTCGCGTTCTTTTTCGGTTTTTTCGAGGGTGTCAACGAGGTAATGAAATGACTGGTCAAGTTGTTTTAGCTCGTCGGCACCGCGTGTCGGGTTTATTGAAAATTTTGATTCGCCATCAGCATAACGCTTTAAAAGATTAGCAAACAGGGTAATAGGTTCAGCAATATTTTTTGCTCCGATATTGGCAAGTATCAGGCTGATAACCAGTGCTAAAAATGCAACCGCTAACAAGCCGAAACGTATCCGCTGGAATGGTGCGGCAATGTCGTTGTTGTCTAATTCGAGCACCATTATCCAGCTCACCAACTGGTTGTTGTAAGGATAAAACTCCTGAAAATAATAACGTTTATTATTGATGTTATTAATAAACGAACCAAAGCGTTGTGTTTGAAACGTATCCCAGGTTTGCTGACCGAGTATTTTACTAATTTTGGTGTCAGGGTTAAGTGGCTGGCTGAATTTTATTTGCAGTTCATCACTGTACAATATCAGGCCATGGCGTTGGGGCGTGTCCGGATTAAACTCGGCTACGGTGAGTTGAATATTATTTGTTCGTGGTAATGATTCAAGAATGTGATCAAACTGGTCACCGAGTGCGCGGGCGGTTAAAAAACCGATGATTGATTTGTTATCAAATGACACCGGTACAATTGAGTTCATAATTGATAGCTCTTTACCGCTAATATAATCACGCTTACTCAGGGGCAGGTTGCCGTAAACCAGTTTGTTGGCGCTGAGTTGCCACATCCAGCTGAGAAAATCATCATCAACCAGCTCTTCTTCGGTAAGCGGTAAATCGACAATGCCTTCGAAATAAGCGGGAATGAGCTTTCCAAAGCGCACTTTTATTAGCGTGTGACCATCAATATCCAGCACCCGTACCGTATCCAGACCCGGAACTGAATGTTGAAAGCCGGCCAGAAAGTTATTCAGCTTATCGACTTCCTCAAAATAATGGATATGTAAATCACCTTCAGCGGCGGTGCGTAAAACCGGCGCAAACTGCCGCATAGCTGGGGAATTGGCTAGAGACAGGATAACTTCACGCTCATAATTAAGTCGAAATTCCAGCTCTTTAGAGATGTTTTGCATATTGATATAGATATCATTATCAATATTTTTCAGGTACACCTTTTCACTGTAAGTGATGATGCCGAGTATTAATGCCGTGAGTGGCAAAATAGTGGCAAGAGAAACCCAAAGAAAAATGCTGCTTTTTAGACGCATATAATAGGATAATGTACGGATTGAAATTAGGGGTGAGTATAGCAATGGCTGTTAAACGAATCAGTGCTTTATTTTTTATAATATGTTTTATTTTTGGGCTCAGTAGTTGCGGCCGCACCGGTAAGCTCTATTTGCCCGATGAAAAGCCACCCGTAGATACAAACATCAGCACAAAACAGTAGGTTCACAACCGGCTTGTGAATATAATTCAGCGAGACTAATAAACAGGTAAGAAAGCAGAGTATGGACCATTTCGAATTTAAAGATAAGCAGATGTATGCCGAACAGGTTAATTTGAGTGAGCTGGCAAAGCAGCACGGCACACCGGCCTATGTCTATTCGCGCGCAACATTTGAGCGCCACTGGAAAGCCTTTGATCAGGCTTTTGCGGATCATCCACATCTGGTCTGTTATGCGGTAAAGGCGAACTCTAATCTGGCGGTATTAAATTTACTGGCGGGGCTGGGTTCCGGGTTTGATATTGTGTCTATCGGTGAGCTGGAGCGCGTGTTAAAAGCCGGTGGTGAGCCGTCAAAAATTGTTTTTTCTGGCGTTGGTAAAAAGCCCAATGAGATTCGTCGGGCACTGGCGGTAGGCATTCGTTGCTTTAATGTGGAGTCGGAAGCTGAATTAAAGGTGATAAATGAGTTGGCCGGAGACGCGGGGAAAGTTGCACCGATCTCCATTCGAGTCAATCCTAATGTGGATGCAAAAACCCATCCGTATATTTCCACGGGTCTTAAGGAAAATAAATTTGGCATTCCCCATGAGTACGCTCTGTCAGTGTATCAGCAGGCGCAGGCGATGCCCAATATCGCTGTACATGGCATAGATTGTCATATTGGTTCGCAACTCACTGAAATTGCACCCTTTGTTGATGCGCTTAAGCGGGTGCTGGATTTAGTCGATCAGCTGCAGGGAAATGGTATTGAGCTGAAGCATCTGGATTTGGGCGGCGGGCTGGGTATTCGCTATCAGGATGAAAATCCCCCCCTGCCTGCGGAACAAATTGCTGCATTACTGGCGGGTTTAGGTGATAGAAAAGTTGAGATTTTAATTGAGCCGGGACGGGCGATTGCCGGTAATGCGGGGGTATTGCTTACTGAAGTGCTGTATTTGAAGCACGGCGATGAAAAGAATTTCGCGATTATCGATGCGGCGATGAATGACTTAATGCGCCCGGCGTTATATGGCGCGTGGCAGGAAATTGTTGCACTGCAGCCGCGTTCGGTTGCCGGTGCTGATGATGAAAAAGTTTATGACCTGGTTGGGCCGGTTTGTGAAACCGGTGATTTTCTCGGTAAGCAGCGCAAACTGTGTCTGCAGGCCGGTGATGTGCTGGCGGTAAAATCTGCCGGTGCTTATGGTTTTACTATGAGCTCAAATTATAATACCCGCACGCGTGCCGTGGAAATCATGGTGGATGGTGATAAATCGTATGTTATACGTCAGCGTGAATCGCTCGAGCAATTATGGCAGGGAGAGTCGATGCTGCCTTGATTAAGCTGCTGAATATAAAACATGGCTGGTTTCTTTAAAGTCAGGCCTGTTAACAATAAAAACTCTCAAATTGCGCAAAAGTATTTTCATTATCGCGTGTTAAGATTGCTGCATGGAAATTAACTTCACCAAAATGCACGGTCTGGGTAATGACTTTGTGGTGATCGATGCGATCAACCAGTCAGTACAACTATCCGCTGAGCAAATTCGTTTTATTGCCGACCGCCGTTTTGGTGTGGGTTGCGATCAGTTATTGCTGGTAGAAAAGCCATGCAGCCCTGAAGCGGAGTTTCAGTATCGCATTTATAATGCAGACGGCGGTGAAGTTGAGCAATGTGGTAATGGTGCTCGCTGTTTTGCACGTTTTGTAGTGGAGAATAGTTTAACCCGGAATACCCGGATACCGGTTGAAACCCGTAGTGGCTTAATTGTACTTACGCTGAATGATGATGGCGATGTCACCGTTAATATGGGAGTGCCTGAATTTGCTCCCGCCAGTTTGCCCTTTATAGTCGAGGTACAAGACACGGAATATGAATTATCAACCACTGCCGGCAATATAAAAATTGCAGCGGTATCTATAGGTAATCCCCATGCCGTGCTGCAAGTTGAGAATGTGGATAGCGCTGCGGTTGAAACCCTCGGTCCGGAAATTGAATGCCATCCGCGCTTTCCTGAAAGAGTTAATGTGGGCTTTATGCAAATTATCGATCGAAACCATATTCGGCTACGGGTTTATGAGCGCGGCGCAGCAGAAACTCTGGCTTGTGGCACCGGCGCCTGTGCGGCAGTTGCCGCCGGCATTATGCAGGGTAAGTTAGCAGATTGTGTAAAAGTCAGTTTACCCGGAGGCGAGCTTGTTATACGCTGGAAGGGTGAAAATGAACCATTATTTATGAGTGGGCCCGCAACCCGTGTGTTTGAAGGAAAAATATCGCTGTGACAAATCAGGTTAATAATCAGGCAGAAAACACCCCCGCAGTTGAATTGCCGGATGAGCAGCAAGTCGTTGATTATCTGATGGAAAACCCCGGTTTCTTTTTACAGAACTCACTCTTATTGAATGATCTTGAAATCCCTCATGAAGCGGGTGGCGCGGTGTCTCTGGTCGAGCGACAGGTGTCGGTATTGCGTGAGCGCAATAATCATTTTGAAGAAAAACTGCGCGAAATGGTGGATGCAGTTCATGACAACCAGCGGCTACATGTCAGCTTACATCGCCTGGCGGTTAACTTATTTGATGCCTATAGCATGGATGATATTCTCGGTGTTGTTGATGACGAATTACGTCATAAGCTGGGCACGGATTTTGTGTATTTTCGTTTGCACAGTGATGAAATTATCGCAGCGGATAATGAATCCAGTCATACTTATGTTGAAAAAGATGATGAAGTACTACAGGCTTTTACTATTTTAATTGAAAAGAGCCGTATTCAGTGTGGTCACTTTACGGATGAACAAATGAGTCAGTTATTTATGGGCGATGCGGATGAAGTTGAATCAGCTGCAATTATCCCCATTTCTAATAATGGTATATTTGGACTGATCGCACTGGGTAGCAAAGATGCGCAGCGTTACCATGCGGGAATGGGCACAGATTTTCTAAGCAGTCTGGCCGATCTGATTGGTGCGGCAATGCGCCGGGCAACTTCCTGATAGCGTGTTTTCAGGGGTGATCTGTCAATCACCCGGTAGCTGCTCGGAGCCTTATTCTGGATATTATATCTATGCCTAAGCCAGATATTTTCGAAACCGATCTACAGCGTTTTTACCAGTTTCTTCAGTCCGAAAAACAATACTCCCCGCATACTCTCAGTAATTATCGGCGTGATATCAGTCGCTTTATGGCCTATCTTCAAACCCTGTCTATAGTAACCTGGCATAACATCGATGAGCAGCATGTGCGGCAGTTTGTCAGTCAGGTTCATCGTCAGGGGCTGGGTGGCAAAAGCATTCAGCGACTGTTAAGTGCATTGCGCCGGTTATTCCGGTTTTTGCTGGTTAATGACGGAATACAGGTAAACCCCGCTGCTAATGTGCGGGCGCCAAAATCGCCACGCAAGTTACCCGATGTGATGCACCCTGAGCAGGTGCAGCACCTGTTACTGCTAGCAGATGACGTGACAGACCCATTACTGATTCGAGACTATGCCATACTTGAATTGCTTTATGCCGGTGGACTGCGTCTGTCTGAGCTGATTGGACTGAATCTCGGCGATATTAACTGGTCGTCATTACAGCTGAAGGTGCTAGGTAAAGGGGATAAGGAGCGGCTTTGCCACTTCGGTAAACCAGCTGCTAAAATCTTAAAAAAGTGGCTTAAATGTCGTAAAAGTCTAATAAAAGAAGAAAATCATGCGGTGTTTATTAGTAATAGAGGCCTGAGAATTAGTGCTTCCAGCATTCGTGCCCGCATCCAGAAACTCTGTCAGCAAAGAGGCATTAGCCAGCGGGTGTATCCGCATTTAATGCGCCACTCCTTTGCATCCCATATGCTGGAGTCGTCGCATGACTTACGCGCAGTGCAGGAGTTATTAGGTCACGAACACCTGAAAACCACTCAAATTTATACCCACCTGGATTTTCAACAACTGGCAAAAACCTATGATGCTGCGCACCCTCGGGCAAGATGTGGGGCGAAAATGAATCAGCATAAGAAAAAATAAAAAGCATATTGTCCGCAAATGAATGCAAACCACGCAAATTTAAGGTATTACGCCTGCGGCATACACACCACAGTAATATGCTTTTATTTGCAATTTTTTGCGTTCATTTGCGGACAATATGCTTTTGACTTTATATTATAAAATACGCCTTGAAAATTTCCTAACCAGCCTCATTTAACTCATCTTACGAATACAATAAACAGGAGCCTCTTTTGCAAACCACCCTACATGGCACCACTATTCTTTCGGTGCGCAGAAATAATGAAGTGGTTATCGGTGGCGATGGCCAGGTTAGTCTGGGCAATACGGTGATGAAGCCCAACGCCATTAAAGTCCGTCGCTTATATAAAGACAAGGTGCTGGTGGGTTTTGCCGGTGCTACCGCTGATGCCTTTACCCTGTTCGAACGCTTTGAGGGACAGCTGGAAAAACACAATGGTCAGCTGGTACGCTCAGCGGTAGAAATGGCCAAAGACTGGCGTACCGACCGCATGCTGAGAAAGCTTGAGGCGATGATGATTGTCGCCAATGAAGAAGCATCTTTAATTATCTCCGGCACCGGTGATGTCATCGATACGGAAGATGATCTGCTGGCTATCGGTTCCGGCGGTAGTTATGCACAGGCGGCAGCCCGGGCTTTATTTGATAATACCGAATTATCCGCCAGTGAAGTGGTGGAAAAAAGTTTAAATATAGCCGGTGACATCTGTATTTATACCAATCACAATTTAACGCTAGAAGAAATTAAATATTAATTTTATTGCGGTTGCGAGTCATCGCATTAAAGCGCAATAGTTAAAACACATCAGGTTTAAATCATGTCCGAAATGACACCCAGAGAAATTGTACAGGAACTCGATAAACATATTGTTGGCCAGGATGAAGCCAAACGTGCAGTGGCTATAGCCCTGCGTAACCGCTGGCGTCGTCAGCAGGTGCGTGAAGATTTACGTAATGAAATTACCCCTAAGAACATTCTAATGATCGGCCCTACCGGTGTCGGTAAAACCGAAATTGCACGGCGTTTAGCAAAGCTGGCGGATGCACCTTTTATTAAGGTTGAAGCTACAAAATTCACCGAAGTAGGCTATGTTGGTCGCGAAGTTGATAGCATCATCCGTGATCTTGTTGATATGTCTGTGAAAATGACCCGTGAGCAGGAAGTGGAAAAAGTTCGTCATCGCGCTGAATCATCAGCCGAAGAGCGTATTCTCGATGCCCTGTTACCGCCGGCACGCAATGAGTTTGGTGAGCCGGAAGTCACTGAAAATAATACCCGCAACAAATTTCGTGAAAAGTTACGTAATGGCGACCTCGACGATAAGGAAATTGAAATTAACGTTAAGGTAGAGCCAATGGGTGTAGAAATCATGGCGCCGCCGGGTATGGAAGAAATGACCAACCAGCTACAGGGTATGTTTCAGAATATCGGCAGTGATAAAACCAAGACGCGTAAGTTGCGCATTGAAGACGCACGTAAAATTCTGATCGATGAAGAAGCCGGTAAGATGGTTAATGAAGACGAGCTGAAATTGAATGCGGTGCAAAA
>CAZHEA010000001.1:0-45909 GCA_964531165.1 uncultured Thiotrichaceae bacterium | reverse complement strand
TGCAAAAAAGGTGAAACCTCCGGTGCTGATGTGTCACGTGAAGGCGTACAGCGCGATTTATTACCACTGGTAGAAGGCTGCACTGTCAGCACCAAGTATGGCATGGTGAAAACCGATCACATGCTGTTTATTTCATCCGGCGCTTTTCATTTGTCCAGGCCTTCGGATTTAATTCCGGAGCTACAGGGGCGCTTGCCGATTCGAGTTGAGTTGAAGGCCCTCACCACGGCGGATTTCAAGCGTATTTTAACCGAACCGGATGCATCCCTTACAGAACAGTATAAAGCGTTACTAGGCACCGAAGGCTATGAGCTGGAGTTTGCAGAATCCGGTATCGAGCAAATTGCACAGGTGGCCCATGATGTAAATGAGCGCACCGAGAATATCGGTGCACGACGTTTGCATACTATTATGGAGCGCTTACTGGAAGAAGTGTCTTTCAGTGCGGCAGATGATGAGGGTCAGTCACTGCTGGTTGATGCCGCGTTTGTTGATAAAAATCTTGGCGAGCTGGTGCAGGACGAAGATTTAAGCCGCTATATTTTATAACTTTTTCGACTGCTGCTCAGCCGCAAGTCTACAGCCCTTAACTACCCGGTAGTCAGTGACTGCCTGAACCTGCCGCCGGGTGGTCGACGCTGTCTCCAGTTAAACAGGCAGAATGTCACCGGGTGCTGCAGTTAATCCCCATACACAATGCCTGAATATTTATCCACAATTCATGTAAAATGCCCTCACTCATCCCCCTGACGTAAATAAAAATTCAGGGCGCAATTATTCGGAGATCAGATAATGGCAGATCCAAGGCCAACCAATATAAACCTGCATCAGAAGTCACGTATTTTAGAAATTGATTTTGATGACGGTAAGCAATTTAAATACAGCACAGAATTTTTACGTGTGCACTCACCTTCTGCGGAAGTTCGCGGTCATGGCCCAGGGGAGGAAACCCTACAGATTGGTAAATCTGATGTGAATATTAATGCCATCGAGCCAGTTGGTGTTTATGCTGTTAAACTGGTATTTGATGATAATCATGACAGCGGTCTGTACACCTGGTCATACTTATACGAGCTCGGTGTTAATTACGAAGCAAAATGGCAGAGTTATTTACAGCGCTTAAATGAAGCCGGACATAAACACGCAGAATTAAATTAATTATAAAAACTGAATTTGAATAAAAAACAGAGAAGCAGCATGAACGAAGATAAAACCCATTTCGGTTATCAGCAGGTACCCATAGGCGAGAAAGCAAAGCGTGTCGCTGATGTCTTTCATTCAGTAGCTGATAACTATGACATTATGAATGATGTGATGTCATTCGGTGTACATCGTTTATGGAAGCGTTTTACCCTAAGCCAGACCGGGCTGAAATCTGGCCATAAAGTACTAGATCTGGCGGGTGGTACCGGAGACCTGGCGATGAAAATGGCGAAGATGGTGGGGCCATCCGGTCAGGTCGTGCTGTCTGATATAAATGGCTCGATGTTGCGCCGGGGCCGTGAACGTTTAATTGATAATGGTATCGCGGGCAATGTAGAGTATGTGCAGGCCAATGCAGAATGTCTGCCTTTTGCGGATGATACCTTCGACTGTATTACCATTGCTTTTGGGTTACGAAATGTCACCGATAAAGATAAGGCATTACGCTCCATGCTGCGTATTTTAAAACCCGGTGGCCGCTTATTAGTTCTGGAATTTTCTAAACCGGTTGCACCGGGACTGGCACCAATTTATGACACCTACTCTTTTAAGCTGCTACCGTTGATGGGTAAGTACATTGCAAAAGACGAGGACAGTTATCAATATCTGGCTGAATCTATCCGCATGCACCCTAATCAGGAAACCTTAAAAGCAATGATGCAGGATGCCGGTTTTGATAAAGTAAAATATCACAATCTCAGCGGCGGCATTGTTGCTCTGCATAAAGGTTATAAAGTATAAACCTTTATGGATATAGAACAGGCATTTAGCGCCAGTCTTGAAACTGCACTCAATCGATATTTATCACTCGACGCGGATGCCCTGCCTAGATTCACATCGCTGGAAGGCAGAATTATAGCAATTAAAATCAAGGGCCTGAATAAAACTCTCAGCCTGTTTCCGTCGGCAGATGGTTTTATGATACTGAGTGACTTTGACGGTGAAGCCGATGCAACTATTATCGGCTCACCAGTAGCACTGGCAAAAATGGGATTAAGCAGTGATCCGAAATCCTTACTGTTTAGCGGCGATATAGAAATTACCGGAGATGCCTCAGTCGCAAATCAATTTAATCGCATTCTGTCTCAGCTGGATATCGACTGGGAAGAAATACTTGCACAAAATATCGGTGACATTGCCGCACACAAATTCGGTAATGTGTATCGTGATGTTAATCAGTGGTTTAAGCGTAGTACCAAATCAGTGTGCCTGGATAGCGGTGAATATCTACAGGAAGAAACGCATTTAAGCCCGAGTACTGCAGAGCTGCGAAAGTTCACTCGTCAGGTTGATGAGGCGAGAGAGGCGGTAGATCGATTAAGCGCACGATTGAATAATTTAATAAATAAAAAATAAGTATAGCCTTTATGATAAGTCCCGCTCAAATACTCCGCCTGTTACATATAAATTATGTGTTAGCCCGCCATGGGCTGGACGATATTATTTTTGCAATACACCTGTTTCGTCCATTTAGATTTCTTATTTTTTTAATGCCGTGGAACTGGATCGTGCGCAACCGTGCCCCCCGAGGGCAGCGCATTAGAGAGGCGTTAGAAGATCTCGGACCTATCTTTATTAAATTCGGTCAAATGCTGTCGACGCGAAAAGATTTATTAGCGGATGATGTGGCCGAAGAGTTAACCGCGCTACAGGATCGGGTGCCGCCTTTTGATGGTGCCAGAGCGCAGCAGCTTATAGAAGAAGCTTACGGAGTAGGTGTTGAGGAATATTTTGATGATTTCAATCCGGAGCCACTTGCATCCGCATCCATTGCTCAGGTACATACTGCAAAATTAAAAGACGGTAAGGAAATTGTCATTAAAGTTTTACGCCCGAATATAATGCCGGTGATTAAACGTGATATTGCGTTACTATTCATTATCGCCAGGCTGGCTGAGCGCTATTCAAAAGATGCCAGACGTTTGCGTGCAGTAGAAATTGTTCAGGAATACGAAAAAACCATTTTAGATGAACTGGATTTAATGCGGGAAGCGGCAAATGCCAGCCAGCTACGACGTAATTTTGAAAACAGCCAGACATTATATATTCCGGAAATATATTGGGACTACACGCGGCGCAATGTTATGGCAATGGAGCGTATTTACGGCGAGCCGATGGCAAATATCGAAAAGATGAAAACGGCAGGCGTTAATATGCAGCGATTGTCAGAGTTGGGTGTTGAAATATTTTTCACTCAGGTTTTTACGCATAATTTTTTTCATGCGGACATGCATCCGGGTAATCTCTTTGTTGATATTTCAAATCTTGATAAGCCTGAATATATCGCAGTAGATTTTGGCATTGTGGGATCTTTAAGCCCGGAAGACCAGCGTTATCTGGCAGAAAACTTTCTGGCGTTTTTTAAGCGCGACTATAATCGAGTGGCCCAGTTGCATGTTGACTCGGGCTGGGTGCCGGCGGGTACACGGGTTGATGAGTTTGAGTCAGCGATTCGTAGTGTGTGCGAGCCGATATTTGAAAAACCCTTAAAAGACATATCATTCGGGCAGTTATTATTAAGGCTGTTTCAAACGGCAAGACGATTTAATATGGAAGTTCAGCCACAATTAGTTTTACTGCAAAAAACATTATTAAATATTGAAGGCCTGGGGCGGCAGATATATCCTGATCTGGATTTATGGCAAACAGCGAAGCCATTTTTGGAAAACTGGATGAATGAACAGGTCGGTGCCAAGGCGATGCTTAAAGGCTTTAAAAAGAACTTGCCCTATATAGTAGAGAAAATGCCGGAGATGCCGGAGTTGATTTTTGCTGCAGTCAAAAAAATGGCCGAAGGTGAAAGTAACCAGCAACAAACCGTAGCATTGCTTGAATTAAATAAAAATATTGAAAATAATCGCAGAAAAACTTCATCTCTTATCATTGGTGTTGGTGCTTTTATTGTAGCGGCCATTATTCTAGTTCAGCCAGCTGATCTGCACTTACAATTCTTTCATGCTCCAGCATTAAGCTGGCTTGCTGCCGGTATTGGTGTGGTATATGTTTATCTGGGATTAAAAAAATAGTCTGCTAAATTATATATGAAAATAACAATAAAACTTTTCCTGGTATTGTGTTTTCTATTTAATTATTCACTGGTATATGCGGTAGATCCCCGTCTTCACTGGAATACGCTTGAGTCGTCGAACTTCTATATACATTATGCAGACGATTATGAGTCACTGGCACGAAAAGCTGCACAAATTGCAGAGCAAACTCATCAGACGTTATCTACAAAAATAAACTGGCAACCATTAGACAAAACCCATCTTGTTATAAGCGATGAAAGCGATTCAGCTAATGGGTTTGCGATACCGATTACTTTTAATCGCAGTGTATTGTTTGTTGCCCCGCCGGATTCAGCTAACGGCCTGGAAGATTTTGATGACTGGCTTGAAACATTAATCACCCATGAGTACACCCATATATTGCATCTTGATAAAGTTAGTGGTGCAGCGGCAGCTGTGCGCAGTGTATTAGGTCGGCATTTTCTAATTTTTCCCAACACGCTACAACCCAGCTGGCTTATTGAAGGGCTCGCTACTTATTATGAAACAGATAGCCTCAAAGGTATAGGCAGAGGCCAGAGCAGTGTTTTTAAAATGATGATGCGCTCTGAGATAGATGCAGGAATTAAGCCGGTTAGTCAGGTTAATTTACCAATAAAAAGCTGGCCGGCAGGTAGTGTGCGCTATTTATATGGCGTACATTTTTATCAGTTTATTGAAGATAAATACGGGCAGCAAGGGGTGAATTCATTAATTGAAAATTACAGTAATAATGTTATTCCATTTAGAATAAATTCCAATTCAGAAAGCGTTTTTAAAAAAAATATAGAAGAATTGTGGGATGAGTTTTCTGTCTGGTTAGAATTAAAATATAAGAAAGAGATGTTATTGCATAAAAGCTCAGGTTTGGTTGAAGGCAGGCAATTGACCCGCAGCGGATACAATACAGAAAATCTGGATTTGAATGGCGCGAATGAAATTTATTATGTAGAAAATGGCGCATTTGAACATGCAACGCTAGTTCACAGTAACGCTAAGGTTCGTGTGGTATCAGAAGTCAGTAGCCGGGCTAAAATTAATACCCATAAGACTGCCGGCGTACTGGTAACTCAAAATGAGTTTTGTGATGAATATAATATCAACAGTGATATTTTTATTATTGAAAAAAACAATAGTAATATCAGGCGAGTAACAGAATGCGGTAGATATCGATCAGCCAGCTGGACTGCTGATGGTAAACAGATTATTGCGGTTAAAGTCAGCAAAGGAATTAGTCAGCTTGTATTGTTAAATATACAGGGTGAAGTCATTAAAAATTTATGGCAGGGTAACAGTACTGATATTGTTAGTCAGATTAAAGTTTCACCCGCAGCTAATAAATTAATTGCAGCGGTATTTAGAAAAACGTCAGGTTGGAATATTGAAGAGTTTGATCTGCTTACATTAAACTGGAAATTTATCACCAAGGATGATTATATTGATATGTATCCATCCTATAGTGATGCAGGTAACTCAATATTATTCAGTTCAGAAAGGTCCGGGCGTTACCAGATATATCGTTATAAAGATAATAGTGACAAGCTTGAGCAATTAACCCGTGTTGCAACGGGAGCATTTAACTCTGCACAGTTCGATCAGCACTCGCCTTTGTATTATAGCGGCTATAATGCCAATGGCCGTGACATTTATAAGTTACAAAAACCGCAGGTGTTGAAAACATTACCAATAAATAAGTCTAGCCGACAACATGTGTTGCAATCTTCAGAAGAAGAGGTGAGTATCGATTTCGGTGAAAAGAGAGATTATTCTGCTATAGCCAGCATGTATCCTCGCTGGTGGTTTCCATTTATTTCTTTAAGTAATGATAGAGCCGAATATGGCATTACCACATCAGGTAACGATGCATTGGGAATTCATAATTATTTTATGAATATTGCTTATGACACTACTAATGAATGGTTAACTGGAGATATTAATTATGCGTATGCACAACGATTTTCTATAGGCTATCAGCGTAGTACTGATATTTTACGATTTAATAATGGAGATTTTGCAGTAGCCAGAAATGTCGATGATATTTTTGTTTCAGTAGGCTTAAATTATCCGGGTATTGAAGATAGTTGGCGCTATCAAATAGGCATTGTGGCAAGTCGGTCAAAAGACGGTCGTCGGGCAGAGGGTGTTTTACCTCAAGCGGATAGCAAAGATAATTTAATTGGTGGAGCAGTACTGTTTAATAACGCACAAAATTATATTCGCTCAATCAGTTTAACGGATGGTCGAAATGTACGGGCTTTACTGGAGACATCCGACTTTATAGAGAGTCCATTTAGCGGAGAGGTTTATACATTAGACTGGCGTGAATACTTTAATATGGGTAAGCAAAATGTATTGGCATTGAGGCTGGTGCAGGGCTGGGGTACGGATGAGCCAAAGTATTTTCGTCTGGGTGGTGAGGATAATGATTTTGGTGTGCTGGATTTTATTAATCCAATATCCGAGCCTTTATTTGATAAACGTAAATACGCATTGCGGGGTTATGCTGAAGGTTTACCACAGCTGGCCGGACGCAGAATGCAGCTTGGTAGTCTGGAATGGCGATTTCCCGGCAGTTTGATTGAGCGTGGTTTTATGGCGCCGCCGATAGGCGTTATTCAGTGGTCTGGCAGTGTGTTTGTCGAGTCAGGTTCCGCTTATAATAATGCATCAGCAGATACCTATTATTCCAGCGTGGGAATTGAATTACAGGCGGATGTAAATTTATTTTACGGCCTGACCAGTCGTATGCGTTTAGGCTTTGCCAGCGGCTTTGATAAGCAAATAGGAGAAGAACGAATATATTTTAATTTAGGCGCATCTTTTTAACGTTTTTATTAAATTGTTGTAGCATGTAAAAGTTTTAATTATAAATATTCCACTGCGGCGCAATATTTTTAATAAAAACAAATAATTTTGATAAAAAATAATTAGTCTTTTTTCATGAACTCTTCATAGCGTAAGCTTTCACCTGATTGAAAAACCTTTTCATAATTGTGCATATTTGTTTCTAGCATGCGCTGAAATTCACCGCTGAAAAAGTCAATACCCTGCTTTTGTTTGCCTTTAAAATCATCCAGATTACGAGCGCTGGATGCGGCAACATAGGCGCAGAAACGCGATGCAGCGTACATGAATGATGTATTCACCAGGTTTTTGTCCTGAAGCTCAGATTGCTCGTTAGCTATATTAATAAATTCATCAGCGAGTTTGCGCAGGAGCTGATCTTGATTATTTTTGGACATAAGGGCATTCCTGAGTTGTTATTTTTGTACGGGTGAGATTTGTGTGAACTTTAAAAGAAAACGTTTATGAACGCAAATGATAGCTGCATAGGGGGACTAAATATTAAATAAATTAACTGCATTATTAGCACTGATTGTAGCGACGTTATCGATTTGAGTATTGTGTAGTTCAGCAATGTTTTCAATTACTTCAATTATATATGCCGGTTCGTTTCTGTGGCCTGTTACCGAAGCAACAGGCTGGTCAGGTGCATCGGTTTCAACTAGAATTGATTCAAGGGGCAGTTGTTTAACAAGTTGTCGTAAGCGGGTTGATTTTTCATAAGTAATGGGGCCGCCAAAACTCAGATAAAACCCCAGTTTAATTAATTGAAGTGCCTGTTCGTAACTGCCTGAGTAGCTGTGAATCATACCACGTAAACCACAACGTTTTTTAATCGACTGGATAACGGCCTCGGTAGATTTTCTGGCATGAATAACCACCGGCAGATTAAACTCCAGCGCTATATCAAGTTGCTGTTCAAAATAAAACGTCTGTGTCTCTTTGTCCAGATTTTTAAGGTAGAAGTCAAGGCCGCACTCGCCTACTGCTATTGGTTTATTTCTGTCAATAATCTGTTTTAAATTATCTATATGAGCTGGTGCGTGTTCGTCAATAAAATAAGGATGTAGTCCATAGCAGGCATAGAGTCCGGAAAAATCATTGCAACAGATCTGAATTTTTTCCCAGGTTTTTTTCATAACTCCGGGTACAATTATTTTATTAACACCGGTAGCATTTGCGTGCGCTATAACCTGTTCACGGTCGGAATCAAAAATATCAAAATCGATATGGCAGTGACTATCAATTATCATTAAGGTGTTTATAAAGTTATAAGAATAAAGTTAATACACCGGTAAATCCATATAATAAACTTTTATGAATTTCACCGTTAGCAAAAAAACCAACCAGTGGGAACTCACCCAGTACAGAATGAATTAACCGGGCTTCTTCAGAATTGCTGCCGAATTGCTCACGCCCTCTTCCCATGCAGGAAATGTAAACGGCGCCTTTAATGGGCGAGTTTAAACGGGACTTAAGCTGAAGTAGCATGCGTCGCATATCTTCAAGTGCGGAGTTTCCATCGCGACGACAGAAAATAATTTCCTGATCATTTTCAAGATAATCGGCGATGGCGATGAATTTGTTATCCAGATCGACGCCGATTAACTGACGAATTGTGTAGTCTTCCGTATCAGAATTTTTATTAACCAGGCCGGCGAATATATAGTCAGAAGCCTGTTCCCAGTCACGTGCAATAACTTCACCGGTGTCATCGGTGAGTACATCCAACGCGGGTTTGTTGTCCAGCATATAAGCAATATTTTTTTCACTGTCGGTTACCCGGTGCCTGGGGCCTATGGGTGTACAGCCTTGCGACAGGTTACTGAGAATGGCAATTTGTTGTGAAAATAAAACACCACTAATTCCACCGTGCATGGTTTTGTCTGCAATTTGCAGAGTCGGGCCATGTGATGAGCTGATGCCGCCAACCAGAAAAGCCCCGGGAATGCTCTCACCTAACTGATGTATTAATGGTTGTACAACCGGGCTGTTCGGGTCGCCGTGAATCAGGCCGACATTAAAATCATTGTTATTACACCAGTTTAATAATTCAGGGCTTAGCTGACTATTGCTTTCAGTGTAGTTAGGAAGCATATAAAAGTCTGCTTCATTGAAATCAGCAATCATAAGAACGATGGCAGGTTGGTCGTAATATTCCTGTTCACTGGCAATCAGTCCCATACCAACACTGCCCACCCAGTGATTAATACCGGTTTTTTGTCTGAGCTGATTTAAAATAAACTCTGCTTCTTCCATCAATAAGTCGCTCAGGTATAAAAAACCAAAGGTTGCTTGTGGTGGAATATCACCTAATTGTTTTAAACAGTCTTCCAGTAGTTTGTCTGTATGCTTGTCAGCACTATGGGCAAGTAAAAATTGATTCATCAAGCAAGTGTAGTTGCTTTGGACGATAAATGAAAATGGCTTTAGACGAAGGCTGGTTTTTGTATTACCGGTGGTGTTAATAAAAGCAAAAAAAGAGCCGGTAAAACCGGCTCTTTTTGAGTTTAAATAAATATAATATTTATTTGGCTTTCTTAGATTTTTCAATCATGTCATGAATGATAGGCGTTAGAATAATTTCCATTGCCAGTCCCATTTTTCCGCCAGGCACAACAATGGTGTTGCGACGAGACATAAATGAATCACTGATCATATTTAACAGATAAGGGAAATCGGTACCGAATTTCGTAGGGTCTTTAAAGCGGATAACAATAAAGCTTTCATCCGGTGTTGGAATATCACGGGCAATGAAAGGGTTAGAGGTATCAACGGTTGAAACACGCTGAAAGTTAATATCGGTGTTAGAAAACTGCGGTGTAATGTAGTTAACATAGTCCGGCATGCGACGCTGAATCGTATCAACAATAACTTCAGCAGAGTATCCGCGTTCGGCATTATCACGGTGAATTTTCTGAATCCACTCAAGGTTAACAATGGGGACAACACCGATGCCTAAATCAACGTGCTGGGCAATGTTGTTGTTTTCGGTTTTAACCAGGCCGTGTAAGCCTTCGTAAAACATCAGGTCTGAGCCGCTTTCAATATTTTCCCAGGGAGTGAACTCACCGGGCTTTTTGTCAACGCCTAAGCGTGCATTGTGCTCAATCGCTTCCGGCTCAGAATGCAGGTAATAGCGTTTTTTGCCGGCACCATTTTTTGAGTAGGTTTCGAATAATTCAGCTAGTTTGCCAAATTCATTGGCGTTTTCACCAAAATGGCTGAAGAAGCGATTACCCGCCGCTTCGTGTTTTTCCATTTCAACTTTCATTGCCGCCCGGTCAAATGCGTGAAAGCTGTCGCCTTCTACGATAACGGGTGAGATATTTTCACGACGAAAAATGTGTTCGAATGCTTTCTTTACGGTAGATGTACCCGCGCCAGATGAACCGGTAACGGCAACTACAGGATGCTTTTGGGACATTGATGTCTCCTTAACTTATTGATATTTAAAAAACTTTCAGCATATGCCGCTATTTGCGAGCATTTGCTTACTAAAATATTGTCAGCCCCGTAAATAATGATTTGTTTTTAATCAGGGCAAGTAAGCCGGCTATTTTAGCGATTTTTGGCGTCGGGTGCGAATTTAATTGATGCGGACTTGTTTCAGGTTAATTTGTTGAGGTGAATTCAATGGATGGTTTGCAATATTGCGCGCAGTGCTTCGAACTATTTTTGTGATATCACAACAGGGGACAGACTTTAAAAAGCAAGGTCTGTCCCGAGTTAATGAATTTAAATGGCACGGCTAAGGTAGCGCTAAACTAGAACAAACTGGCATTAATCCACATATGCGTGGCAATACTCGCTGCATAGCCCAGCATGATAACCGGAGCCCATTTTAAATGTCCGAAGAAGGTATATTTGCCCCGTGCCGCCCCCATTAGTGCAACGCCTGCTGCCGAGCCAATGGAAAGCATTGAGCCGCCGACACCGGCGGTGAGTGTAACCAGTAACCACTGCCCTACTGACATATCCGGCATCATTGTGAGCACGGCGAACATCACTGGTATATTGTCGACTATGGCTGATAATATGCCGACGACTACATTCGCGGGTGTGGCATTCATGGCCGCAGATAAGCCTAAGGTGTTGCCCCACTCGGTATACATTAGCTCAGATGCCAGAGATAAGTAGCCAATAAAGCCAAGGCCGCCAACGCATAATACGACACCATAGAAAAATAACAATGTGTCCCATTCTGCGCGGGAAACCCCGTCGAACACATCAAAAGGCACTACATCGCCGACAACATGCTGGGTATTTGCGTCGTCAGGCGGGGTGTCCGGGTGATCTCTATAGTGAGTTTTTTTCAGGTAAAAGCCGAAAAATTTCAGATAGGCCAAACCGGTTAACATGCCGATAACCGGGGGTAAATGTAGAAAGTTGTGAAAACTGACGGCGGTGGCAATGGTGAGAATAAATAATCCAATAATACGTTTGGCGCCACGTTTCATTACCACTATCTCGCCATCACTTTCAGGCTGATCATTGGGAATCGAAAATTGCATAATAAAGGCGGGCACCAGCCAGTTCACCAGTGAAGGGACAAACAGGGCAAAGAATGACCAGAAATCAACGCTGCCGTTAGTGGCTTCGATGGCTTTTTGCCAGACCATTAATGTGGTGATGTCACCGAATGGTGAGAATGCACCGCCGGCATTCGCTGCGACGACAATATTGATGGCTGCAATTAGAATAAATTTATTATTGTCACCGCCAACCGCCATCACTACGGCACACATTAATAATGCGGTGGTTAAGTTGTCTGCAATCGGCGAGATAAAAAAGGCCAGAACACCGGTAATCCAGAATAGCTGACGAAAACCGTAGCCTTTTTTACATAGCCATGAACGTAAAGCATCAAATGCCTGACGTTCCTGCATCGCATTTATGTAGGTCATGGCAACTAACAAAAATAACATTAGCTCCGCATATTCCAGCAGGTTATGTCGCACTGCGGCTTCAGCGTCATGGTTAAAGCCGTGACTGGCATAGATATAGCCAATCAGAGCCCAGATTACCCCTGCTGCAAGCACCACGGGTTTTGATTTTCGCAGGTGAATAAACTCCTCTGCCATTACAAAAATGTAAGCAATTATAAAAATAGCCAGTGAAGTGAAACCAATCCAGTGACTGGTAAGGTCTATCCAGTGCTCAGCCTGTGCTGAGGCGAAACTAATGGAAGGAAATAAACTCAGTAAAAAAGTAGCGATTAAAATGTTAAGAATAGAATGTTTTTTTGAAT
Source organism: uncultured Thiotrichaceae bacterium (assembly GCA_964531165.1). GTDB lineage: Bacteria > Pseudomonadota > Gammaproteobacteria > SZUA-229 > SZUA-229 > SZUA-229. Next base: position 33,564 of record CAZHEA010000001.1, on the reverse strand, counting down.
TCACCGTTTGTCTCCGTGTGTTTTGTTTTTTTCAAACGGTCGCAGCCTGAAAAATTCTCATTGAGGGATTTTAAAGAAGTATAGACACAAAAAGCCGGTGCTGCTGCCAGCACCGGCCTGGTTAAAACGGTTTTATATAAAACTAATTTTTAAAATTTATAACCTACGCCAACACTGATTACCGTTGGATTGATGTCAACATCAGATGAACCAACGGCTGCAATTGTGGCTGTTGTTTCAATATTAATGTAACGAATATCCGCATTTAAAAACCAGTTTTTATTAATATCGAAATCAATGCCCGCCTGTACGGCAAGACCAAATGAGTCATCAAGCTCAAGATCACCGCCTAACGCTGGAACAGTGGTGTCATTAAAGAAAATCGTATAGTTTAAGCCGGCACCAACATAGGGGCGGAATTTTGATTCGGGATTGAAGTAGTATTGAATGCTCAGCGTAGGCGGCAGTTCTTTTGTGGAACCGACCTTTCCCATGCCCTCAACCGTAATGTCATGCTCAAATGGTAATGCGGCCAGTAACTCCAGCCCCAGGTTATTACTCAGCATGTAAACAAAGGTAATGCCGAGATTCGTGCTGCTATCAACTTCAGGAAAAACAGTAGTGGCGCCGGTGAAGCCCGTGCTGTCATCATTTGGGTCTACTTGTGTTGCAGTAAAGCGCATAAACATATCGCCTTCCTGAATGGCCTGTGCCGAAAATGATGCTGCTCCCATGGCAAGACCTAGAGAAGTTAAAACTGCGATTGATAATGTTTTTTGTTGTGTCACTGTGCTCACCTGCAATGTAAATAATATTGAAGCGTGAAAATATCAGAATATTATAATTTACAATTGATGTAGATCAGTTTCCGGTGGCGGCGGCAGATTTAGCTGGGTTAGCCAGCATTAATGTTGATATGGGTCAAACTTGTAATGGAACTTTATGGTGTCTGTAAACCGGTGTTAAAGCTTACTGGTGTCTGGTGATGTTGTGGATGTAGAGCGTTGGATAGAAATTTCCTTTAGCATGCCTATAAATGAATCGACAGTTTGAGTGCTCAGGTTGGCCAGATTATAGGCAATCCAGAGGGTTCGATTGATATTCAGCTGGTTAATTTTGATGTGATACAAGCTATTGCGTTCCAGAAAACTGCTAACAGCGAATTGTGGCAGGAAACTCACCTGTTTACCGCGCTGTAAAATTTCAATAATGGTATCGGTGGAGCCGACCTCCATATCAATATGTCCGAGCTTTAAGCTTTGTTGCTGTAGTGTTTTGTCAAGGGTGCCGCGAATAGATGATGAGGCTTCCCGCAGCACATAATGCAGAGCTTCCAGTTCCGTTAACTCGATTGCTGCCCTGCCCCACATGGAATGACCGGGTCCGCAGACTAATAATAATTCGTCCTCCATCCACGGTTCGACCTTGATGTTCGGGTGGCGCGGAGACTGCTCCAGCAGTGCGATATCGGCTAATCCGGTTGCCAGTCGGGTGTGAATGCGGCGTGAATAACCGAGCCGGCTTTCTATGCGTAAATTTGGCTGTGAGTCGGCAAAATGTAATAAAATATCCGGTAGAATATGCTCGCCAATTGCAAAGGTGACTTCCAGACGCAGGCGGTTATGGCCGGCGCGTAGTGATGCCAGATCATCCAGCAGGCTGGCTTGATGCTCTAACACCAGTCGGGCATAGGCATAGACTTTTTCACCGGCGGTGGTGAGTTCGAGTTTGCGTCCCCGGCGTTGCATCAGTGGAACACCGTAGCAGGAATCTAATGAACGCAGTCGTTTGGTGACGGCAGGCTGGCCAATATATAGTGTATTTGCCGCACGGCTAACGCTACCCAGCTCGACAACGGCTTTTAAAGTAGCTAAAGATTTATAATCCGGGAGGTTGATATATTCCATGGAGGAATATTAAGTCATTTGAAATCAATTGAATAGTGTCTTAAAAAAGGGCATTATCCGCCTCGCCTTCCGAATGGTGGCTGTAAATGTCAAATTTGAAGCACCAATTATATCCAAATGGGAATATACCCAGGAAATTAGCGAATGGCTCAATCGAATTTATTCTGCATTAAGATAAATCAGGCTTAATGAATAATCATCGTTATTGTTTAAGTTTATTGTGTAGATAAAGTTACAATGGCGAATAAAAATATAAAAATTGGAGAAGTGTATGACCGCAATGGCCGACGAGGAAACCAGCGTAGCAGGTGGCGCGACGTTTTCAACTAAACAGATGGTAGCTGGCGTTATCTTTTTTGCCGCTGCACTGGGCCTGGCCCAGGTTGTGCCAAGCATTGAAATCGCATGGGTTACGGGTATTTTAATGTTAACCATATATCTATTTGCGTTTGAGATTGTTGGCGTAGATGTCGCCGCCGTTTCGGTGATGGTTCTCATCGGCCTGTCTTCATTGCTTGCTCCGTATATGGGGTTAAAAGAAGGCCTTGTGGATACCAATCATCTATTCGATGGTTTTGCTTCGAATGCGGTAATGTCAATTATCGCGGTAATGATTATCGGTGCGGGTTTAGATAAAACCGGATTGATGTCAAAGGTCGCAGCATTTATTTTAAAAGTCGGCGGGACTTCTGAAACGCGTATTATTCCCATAATATCCTCAACCGTCGGTGTGATTTCGTCGTTTATGCAGAACGTGGGTGCAGCCGCATTATTCTTACCCGTAGTGTCACGTATTTCCGCCCGCTCCGGTTTGCCAATGTCGCGTTTACTAATGCCCATGGGCTTTTGTGCCATCTTAGGTGGTACGGTAACTATGGTGGGGTCTAGCCCGTTAATTTTATTAAACGATTTAATTCTGGCATCAAATCAGGCACTACCGGCCGATCAGCAAATGGAAACCTGGGGATTGTTTTCGGTAACGCCGGTTGGCCTGGCGTTAGTGTTTACCGGTATTATTTATTTTGTCGTTGCCGGGCGATTTGTATTGCCGCGAACCAGTAGTGAAAGCTCAACGTCCGGCTCTGACCCGTTGAAATATATTCAGGAAGTTTATGGTGTCGGTTATGCGTTATCGGAACTGGTGATTTCATCTGAAAGTGAATTAATTGGTAAAACATTAGATGAAATTGAGAATGCCCATCGACTGCGTATTATTGCCAGTAAGCAGGGCGATGATTTACGATTTGGTCCGGGCACCATTGCTCGAGATACAGCCATTGCTGCGAATATGGTTTTAGGTGTTATTGCAGAGCCCGTGCATTTAAAAAATTATGCAGAAGAATACAAATTAGAACTGCGTGAAGAATTAAAAACATTCTCTGAGTCTTTATCTGCTTCGAAAGCCGGTGTTGCAGAAGTGGTCATTCCACCGGGTTCCAGTTTAATTGGCAAAACGGCTCGTGATGTGTGGTTGCGTAAAGCGTATGGACTGGCATTAATTGGTTTGCATCGTGACGGTGAGACCCGGCGTGAAGGTGATGATATTCGCAACACACCTTTTATTGCCGGTGATACATTAGTGGTGCATACCGCATGGGATGCATTACAGCGTATTGAAAAAGATCGCGACTTTGTTGTGGTGACTACTGAGTATCCAAAAGAGGAAGCGCGCCCACAAAAACTGGTACCTGCATTAGTGTTTTTTGGTATTGCGTTAGGGCTGGTTTTATTTACTGATTTACGTTTATCAGTTGCACTTTTAACCGGTGCAGTTGGTATGATTTTATCTGGCGTGTTAAAAGTTGAAGAAGCTTATGAAGCGGTGAGCTGGAAAACAGTTTTCTTATTAGCGTCGTTAATTCCTTTAGGTGTGGCGGTTGAAACTTCGGGTACGGCAAAGTGGATTGCAGAACAGACTTTATCGGTTATGGGTGAGAGCCCTGAAGTGTGGGTCGTGCAATTAATTATTGCTATACTTGCTACCTTCTTTACTCTGGTAATGTCAAATGTAGGTGCAACGGTTTTATTAGTGCCACTGGCCGTCAATATGGCGTTGCAGATTCCCGGTGCTAATCCGGCAGTGTTTGCACTCACCGTTGCGATTGCAACATCCAACTCATTTTTGATTCCAACGCATCAGGTTAATGCGTTAATTATGGGGCCAGCGGGATATCGTGTACCGGACTTTATGAAGGCCGGTGGTATTATGACAATACTATTTCTGATTGTGATGATGGTAATGATGAACGTGGTATTTGGATAAGGCATTAATTTATATTCTGGACGCATTGTCGCCAGCTAAACCTATTTTCCTGTTTAACAGTAAAATAGATTTAGCTGGCGTTCATACGTATAGGGTATAATTAAAAAATATTTTTGAGCAATTAAAATGAAAATTATGAAAAATAAAATCGGTATATTACTGGCAATGTTTACGTTGTTGTTTTCCGGTGTAATATTTGCAAATACTGAGGTTGCAGGTAAGAGCTGGGATATGACGAACAGTGCAGTGGGTTATTTTGCATTGGGGATTTTTGCACTGGCATATTTGCTGGTGATGGCTGAAGAGTTTACCCATTTAAGAAAATCCAAACCGGTAATCATCGCAGCGGGTATTATCTGGGGTAGCATTGCCTGGGTTGCGGGTCAGCATGGCATGTCGGTAGAAGCCGAGCAGGCAGTACGTCATAATCTTTTAGAGTATGCGGAGTTAATGCTGTTTTTATTAGTGGCGATGACGTACGTAAATTCAATGGAAGAGCGCAAGGTATTTGATGCACTGCGTGCCTGGTTAGTTAAAAGTGGTTTTGGTTTTAGAGCGTTATTCTGGATTACCGGTATACTCGCATTCTTTATTTCACCGATTGCAGATAACTTAACCACCGCATTACTCATGTGTGCGGTGATTATGGCAGTGGGTGGCGACAATAAAAAGTTTGTTAGTATTTCATGTATTAATATTGTCGTGGCGGCCAATGCCGGCGGTGCTTTTTCACCGTTTGGCGACATCACAACATTGATGGTGTGGCAAAAAGGCATGGTTGAATTCTGGACCTTCTTTGCGTTATTTATTCCATCAGCGGTTAACTTTTTAGTACCCGCAGCAATAATGCATTTTGCGATTCCAAATGTTAAGCCCGAAGCCGGTGGCGAAGAAGTGAAGATGCAACGCGGTGCAAAGCGTATTATCTTTTTATTCTTTTTAACGATTGGTACTGCGGTTTCATTCCACAACTTTTTACATATGCCGCCGGTGATTGGTATGTTAACCGGTTTAGGTTATTTACAGTTTTTCGGTTTCTTCCTGAAGAAAACCGCATACCGCGATAAAGAAAATGAAGCTCGTGATGCAACATTGGGCACACCGGCATTTGATGTATTTAATCCGGTAGCAAAAGCCGAGTGGGATACATTGTTATTTTTCTACGGTGTGGTTTTGTGTGTGGGCGGTTTAGGCTTTTTAGGCTATCTGGGAATGGCATCTGAAATTATGTATAACCAGTGGGGGGCCACAACCGCGAATATCGTTGTGGGTGTGTTATCTGCGATTGTTGATAATATTCCGGTTATGTTCGCGGTGTTAACCATGAACCCGGACATGTCGGTTGGACAGTGGTTGCTAGTGACGCTTACCGCAGGTGTAGGTGGCTCATTACTGTCGATTGGTTCGGCGGCAGGTGTTGCGCTGATGGGGCAGGCTCGGGGAAAGTATACTTTCTTTGGGCACCTGAAGTGGATGCCGGCAATTGCATTAGGTTATGGCGCGAGTATTTATGTGCATTTATTGGTGAATAGTGCGTATTTTACTTAGCCGGTTTTAATAGAGTATATGCCTGAAATACTTAAGGCGCTTTTAAGATAAAATAAAAAAACCGGCTCAGTCACGATCAATAGCCGGTTTTTTTATGCCTTCTGGAAAAGTAAATCCCAGACGCCATGGCCTAATTTTTGGCCGCGTTTTTCAAACTTTGTGGTAGGCCTTTCCGCGGGTTTGGGGGCGTAAGTGTTATCAGCCGATAAATTAGTAAACAGTGTGCTGGCGTTTAGCGTGTTCAGCATATGCTTTGCATAGTGTTCCCAGTCTGTTGCCAGATGAAAGGTGCCGGCGGGTTTTAAAATGCGAGCCACTTCAATGAGAAATTTTTCCTGTACGATGCGGCGCTTATTGTGCTTTTTTTTGTGCCACGGATCGGGGAAAAATAACTGCAGGCGATCAATGCTGCTATCTGCGATCTGATCCTGTAAAACATCGATCGCATCGTGATTGGAAACGCGTAGGTTTTTTATAGCGGATTTTTCAACTAAGCGTAATAATCGCCCTACTCCCGGGCGATGTACTTCAATTCCCAGAAAGTTTTTCTGCGGGCTGGCCAGTGCCATTTCACATAAAGAATCGCCATTACCAAAGCCAATTTCGAGTATTGTCTGAGCGTCACGATTAAACAATGCGATGAGGTCCAGTATTTCTGGGCTGTAGTCAACACCAAATTCGGGCCATAAAGCATCAATTGCCAGCTGTTGGCCGGTGGTTAAACGGCCTTCGCGTTTTACAAAACTGTGAATAGTACGGATATGTTTTTCGGCCATGAGATATTTACAGAAGCTTGAAAATGGTTAGGTGGATTCGTTGTTGGGGGGGCATAAAGCCACTGAGTATAACGGCTTAGAAAAAAGTGCCATCAATGGGTGATGAGGCTGATGCGAAACGCTTGCGCGGCATGCGCCCTGCCAGATATGCCTCACGGCCGGCCTCAACCGCTTTTTTCATCGCCGAAGCCATTAACACCGGGTTTTTTGCGCCGGCGATGGCGGTGTTCATTAATATACCATCACAGCCAAGCTCCATCGCGATTGCTGCGTCGGAGGCAGTGCCTACACCCGCATCAACCAGAATGGGTACATTGGCATTTTCGATAATAGTTAAAATATTATAGGGGTTGCGGATGCCCAGGCCCGAGCCAATTGGTGCCGCTAGTGGCATTACCGCAGCACAGCCAATGTCTTCAAGGCGTTTGGCAATAATGGGGTCATCAGTGGTGTAAACCATGATGTCAAAACCATCCTTAACTAATATTTCAGCTGCCTCTAATGTGGCGGTGGTATCCGGGTACAGGGTTTTTTTGTCTCCCAGCACTTCGAGTTTAACCAGATTGTGTCCATCGAGTAATTCACGCGCCATTCTGCAGGTGCGTACCGCATCCTCAACTGTGTAGCAGCCCGCTGTATTAGGTAATATAGTGTACTTTTCCGGTGGCACTGCATCGAGTAAATTCTCTTCATCAGGATTTTGCCCGATATTGGTGCGGCGTATGGCAACGGTAATAATCTCTGCACCGCTGGCTTCTGTGGCTTCGCGGGTTTCGGTTAAATCTTTATATTTACCTGAACCGACGAGTAAGCGAGATTGATAGGTTTTGCCGGCAATAGTGAGAAGCGTGTCGTTCATATTGTGATTTTACTGGGTGGTTTTTTGAGGCGGGTATCTTAGCATTTTATCTGCCTGTTTAGAATTGTTTGAGTGTGGAGCCATATCTCATGGGTGATGTCATAGGGTCGGATGTCCCAGAGTCGTGTTTCGGGGTCGTGTTTCGGGGTCGTGTCCCGTGTTCCGGGGTCGGAGTCATGCTTGAGATAGCATCCAGAAAACAATGTGCACTACGAGCATGACTCCGACCCCTAAATATGGTTCCCCGGCCCGTCATCCCTGACGGGCGTTCGCCACGCTGCGAATGGGCGTTGAATGCATTCGGTGGTCGATATAGTTTATTGGGATTAGAGGTTTTGTCTTTGTCAGGTTTGGGGTTATGTATAGCCCTGCGTGGCGATGGTTCCCCGGCCCGTCATCCCTGACGGGCGTTCGCCACGCTGCGAATGCACATTGAGTGCATTCGGTCGTTGCTCACCCCCCGCCTATTGCGTGGACTATTTCTACTTTGTCGCCATCCTTGAGCGTGGTGTTTGGGTGTTCGGCTTTGGTGATGATCTCATGGTTAACTTCTGCCGCAAGACGTTTTTGAGTCAGGCCTTCAGATTCAATGAGTTGCTGTAATGTTGACCCCGTGGCTAGATTCAGGTCTTTACCGTTAAGTTGTATTTTCATTATGATTAGATATTTACGATTAAAAACTGAGATTTTACACTGAATAATAGTCAATTGGCCCAATAATACGAAACTTATGCTATATCAATTAATTGAAAAGATTGGCATACTTTGTAAAAAACTTAATCTTATTACCATAGCTTGACAAGATTTTTTAAAAACACGCGCATAATACTTCTGATATAAGTAGAGAAAAGCGCGAAGTTTAAATAAAAACGGCAGCTAATGGGGGTCTTTAGCGTGGATAGTGCAGTAAATAAACGAGTTTTAGCCAGTTTTGGTGGTCTGATGCTGATGGTGTTCAGTGTGAGTCATGCAGGTATGAATCCGTTTAAAAAATCCAAAAATTATGTGTTTGGACCGGATATATCCTGGTATGAGCATAATGATACGGCGGTTAAATCGGGCTCGGTGCGGGATGGAGAAAACACCAATTACTATCATCTGAATATTGATAATGATCAGTTATTGCTTCGCCTGGGCAGGAATGACCCGAGTGGAGAACTGGAAAATACACGGTTATTGGAAAATTTATCTATTGTAGAAGTGAGTGTTGATGGTCGTCCAATGCCATTATTTAACTGGTGTTTGAGGAATCAGCAAAATCCGGGTAAAAAATTAAAGCAAAATGCAATTGTAGCTAATGGCACCTGTGTAAATGCCGGTGGAGGTGGTGATTTTATCATCAACCTGGATAGTGGTACGTCAAAGCTGTTATATAGTGCAAAAATGCTTGAGTTTGTTGTCGAGCCATATGGTAGAGGCGTAAAGCTGAGCTATAGTATGCTCGGTTATGCACCGGTTATGGATGTTATCAATAAGCCGGTTCCATTACCAAAAGTAAAAAAATCAACGCCTAAACCGGTGGCTGTGGTGGCAAAACCTAAGCCCAAAGCCAAAGTGAAACCAAAAGTCAGGCCTAAGCCAAAAGCTAAGCCAAAGCCGGTAAAAAACTGCTATGCAAAGCCGCCCGGTGAGTATAAGTCTCAGATTTCTACGCTAAGTTATCCCTGTAATGACAATAAGAAAAAAGCCAGTGCTGAGTCAAAAATTTCAGCTCGGGTGAAGCAGGAAAAAGAAAGTCAGAAAGCGGAGGCTAATGCTGAAAGGGAGATGAGGCAGCGAGCTCGTGAAGATACTAAGCGCGAAGCAGAATGGGATTCCAGGCAATCTAATCTGTGGATTTCACGCTGTAAAAAGCACTGGTCTAAAAACAGCAGCCCCTGCTATTGTGAAAAATATTTATCTCAGGCACCGGCTGGAGTAAAAAACACCTGCGGGAAATAAACCGTAACTCAATGTGTTGGGGTAGTTGTTTTAATTAAAGACCCGCATCATTTGATGTGGGTCTTTGTTTGTTCAGGAAAGTAAATTTATAATGCCCCGCTTTTATTGAATGTCGATATTAAATAAATTTAACAGAAATAGACCAAGGTATTCTGCTGATGATTAAAACCATTGTTAGCGGATTAAAAATATGACTGATTGTATTATTATTGGCGGTGGCCTGATTGGTATGCTGTGTGCCAGAGAACTAAAAAAAGCCGGCCAGGATGTGTTGTTGTTAGATAAGTCTGAGCTGGGCAGGGAATCATCCTGGGCGGGTGGAGGTATTTTGTCCCCGTTACATCCCTGGCGTTATCCTGACGAGGTCGGACGGCTGGCCAGTCTGGGGCATAAGTGGTATCCGCAGGTGGCCGATGAATTATACCGGGAAGGCGGTATAGACCCAGAATACGTACGCAGTGGATTACTGGTACTGAACAGTAACGAGCAAGCGCAGGCTAAAGCCTGGGCAGAGAAATGGCGTGTAAATATCTCGATGCTGGAGGGTGCTGATGCGATTCAATCGGTTGCTCCCGGGGTTTCACCGGCTTGTCAGCAGGCAATCTGGATGCCGGATATTGCGCAGATGCGTAACCCGCGACTGGTAAAAGCAGCACGTGCCAGCCTGGATTATCTCGGGGTCAAATATTACGAACAGGTAGCGGTTGAAAGCCTGAATATTGTGGATAATAAAATTAGCGGTGTGGTGGCTAATGGCAAAACATATTCGACAAAACAGGTGTTGATTGCCGGTGGCGCATGGAGTGCGCAAATACTCAAACAGTGTACGCAGGTACCAGAAATACATCCGGTAAAAGGTCAGATGATCTGTTTTAAAGGAGAGCCGGGGCTGTTGAATAGAATATTGCTGGATGAAAATCGCTATATCATCCCCAGAAAAGACGGCCATATATTGTGTGGCAGTTCAATTGAGCATGTGGGTTTTGATAAGTCGACAAGTCTTGACGTTAAGCAGCAGTTGCTCGACAGCGCCATTGACATTTTTCCGCAACTGGATCGCTTGAATATTGAATATCATTGGGCTGGGCTTAGACCGGGAAGTCCTGACGGGGTACCTTTCGTTGGTAGGCACGCAGAAGTTGATGGGCTGTACGTGAACTCGGGTCACTATAGAAACGGTGTGATTCTGGGAATTGGCAGTTGTCGGCAGGTGGTGGCGCAAATGCTGGAGGACACTTAAAGCGGGTGTTGAAAACGGACTGAATCCACCGCAGAAGCGACTTTGTAACCATTCGTCAGCACCTCGACTCTGCTTATCTTTGAATGCATGACATTGCAAACAACTTAATCTTAAATAGCATCATGAAAAAAATATCTGGTTTTACCTTATTAGAGTTACTGGTGACAATGGGCATTGCAGGTGTTGCCGTTGCACTTGCTGTACCGGCAGTAACTTCAATTGTGCAAAAAGGCAAGATGACGACTTTTGGTAATGATCTGGTTTCTGCAATCCATGTGGCCAGAAGCGAAGCAATTAAACGATCAGCTGTTGCCTGTGTTTGTCCATCGACTAATGCCATGGCTGTAACACCAGCATGCAGTGGTGCTGATGAGTGGGAAACCGGCTGGATTGCATTTTATGACTCAAGTGGTGATTGTGTTTTTAATCCGGCAGATGCGACGCCTGATGTGTTGTTAAAAGCCGCAGATGGCAGAGGGTTTGAAAACTTTACCATAAGAAACAATAACCCGACGATTAATGGCGTTGATTATATTCGTTTTAATTCTCGCGGGACACCGACACTTCAAAATGGTGCTATTCAGCAGGGCATGTTTGTTATCTGTGATGAAAGAGAGTATGTGCTGGATGCTTATGGAGAAACGATACCTAGAGGTTTGATATTAAGTGCTTCAGGCAGTTTGCGTGGAACGAATGAAGCAACACGTATTACGGCTTGTCCTTTGTAAGCTAAGTAGATTTATTGAAATTGGAAATACGCATGAATAGCAGGTTACCCATCAAAAATAAACAAAGTGGCTTTACCTTATTAGAGTCATTGTTAGCACTGTTCGTACTTACGATTGGCATACTCGGTGTGGCCGGAATGCAAATGCAGGGTATGCGTGCCGGTACCGTTGCAATGCAGAGAATGCAGGCGGTATCTTTTGCCGAAGAGTTATTAGAGCGAATACGCGCTAACCCGGCGGGGGTTGCGGATTATGCGGGTGGTGCCAGTCAATACGACTGCACTTCCGGAACAGTTTGTACTGCTGCTGAAATGGCAGCGGATGATCTCGATGTCTGGGAGAAGAGTGTGCTGTCTGTTATGCCCGGTGCGTCATCAACTTCAATCACCGTGGCATCAATTGATGATCCGCTGATTGATCCGGATGATCTGGGAAGAATCATCAATATCGATATAACCTGGGTTGATCGTGGTGATTCCTATACTTTAAGCACAACAACGCTGGTTAATATCGTAATCAATAGTGGTGGCTAACGGAATGAAAAAACATACGGGTTTTACCTTAATAGAGTTACTGGTCAGTTTGGGGCTGGGCGTGTTTCTAATTGCGGGCATTTTTAGTGTTTATGTGAATAGTAATAAAAGTCAGAAGTTAGTCGAGGATGAAGTCAGGTTGATTGATAATGCCCGGTTTGCTCTGGAGACGATTAGCTTTGATTTAAAGCATGCGGGAATTTACGGCACACTGAATCATGAATCGTACGATAAAGTTAATGTCGCGAGTCGTAATGCTTTCTTAACCGTGGCAGGTCAATGTGGCGGCGCGGGATCTGGCTGGGTGACGAATGTAGAGCGTCCAGTATTTGCAGTAGATGAAAGTGTTGTTAATCCATATGCAACTGACTGTGTGCAGAATCTACAGGCCGCTACTGATATTTTTGAAGTCCGCTATGTTAATCGATTAGTCAATGGTGCAGCCCTGTTTGACGACGTGCTTTATGTTACCAGCGATTCAAATTATGCAGAATATTTTCAGGGTGATACACCGCCCGCTTCTTTCAGACCGTTGGCATCAAACTATCAGGCTGTTGCTAAAACGTATTATATAAAAAATTATACAGAGACAGCTGGAGATGGTATTCCGTCTTTACATGTTGTTTCTTTGCAGCCCGGCCCTGTGGTTGTTGATACGTTACTGCTGGAGGGTGTTGTTGATATGCAGCTTATGTTTGGTCTGACAGCAACCAATAAAAGCACATCGGTTGTAACCTGGGAACATCCTACGGCGGCAATGGACTGGAGTCGTGTCATTGCCGCTAGAATATGGCTAGTGCTGCAGTCTAAGAATAAGGTGAATGGTGTTACATCAACAACTACATATCGAATGACAGACAGTATTGTGGATTTACCAACTATTGTGAATGGTTATAGAAGAGTCATGGTGTCTACCGCAGTGCGATTAAGAAACATGAATACAGGTGGCGGTTAATAATGAAAAATTTAAGCTTACAAAAGCAGCAATCTGGCGCGGCGCTGGTTATTGGTTTAGTGATTTTGCTGGTGATGACACTTTTGGGTGTAAGTAGTATGAATAGCAGCCGGACTGAATTAAAAATTGCAGCCAATATTCAAAATAAAAGTGTTGCCTTTCAGGTTGCTGAAAATGCCATACAACGTGTGGTTTTAGATCCGGCTACCCCCTGGTCTAATCTCACAACGACGGCAACTAATTTTACGTTTGACCCCGCAGGTGAAAATTATTCAGCTAGAACCGCAATGATTTTTGAAGACTGTCGACGCAACCCGCAGGGTTATGACTTAAGTGGTGATGGTGTTGGTGATGGTGCTGGCAGTAATAATAAAGCTATCGTACATAACATAAGATCAGTCGGTGAAGCTAAGGCGCTGACAACTGCACGGGTAGTGGCTTCCAGTGCAGTATCTGTAGGTGTTCGCACCATGTTGGCAGGTTGTACTCCGCCTGCCCCGGCAGCACCTTAAATTTAATACAGGAATAGTGATATGAAACAGTTAATTAAACTTGTCTTTACCGTGGTTATTGCCTTAACAAGTATGCAGGCAATATCAGGCAAACTTATTATGATAGAAGATGCTTTTGAGTTGGAGCCATCGGTATATTTTTTAGGTAAAAACCTGACCGGTGCCATACACGGAAAAGTCTGCGAAACCTGTCCGTTGGTGAAGTTAACAATTACGCCGCAAACTCGTGCATACAATGGCGAGAAAGAAGTGAGCCTGGCAAGCAAGGTAGGGTCAACGAAAAAACCCCGATTCACGTATTACAATATTAAATCCAGAAAAGTGACACGGTTAGTCTGGTATTAAAGCCAGTCCCAGCCCTTGTATGTATTTTTGAGGAATTAGAGATGAAACAGATTTATAAAAAGCTCCAGACAGGATGTATGGCTGTCGTGACAACACTACTGATCACATTTCCCGCGATGGCGGAGGATATAGAAATATATCAGTCCGGTAAATTAGGTACGGCGACAGTCAACCCGAATATTTTATTGATTCTTGATAACTCGGGAAGTATGGACGCTGAGCTTGATGTTTCACCATTATATGACCCGAGTGTCGATTATGCGGCAGTTTATGGTAGTAGTTGCTTCAACCCGGATAGAATGTATGTGTCGGCAACGAGTGATGTAAAATGTGAAGCTCAATTCACAAACAGTTTTTTTCTATTGTCACAGAACCAGTGCCAGCGGGCGAATGATGCTTTTGCAGTCACCGGGATGTATAACTCGGTATTTGCTCAATGGAATAGCACGAAAAACTTTTGGGGTAAATTAACAGAAAATTCAATCACAGCTAATTACATAGACTGTCGTCCTGATCAGGGAGTGCATGGTAGTGGTGGTGCGGATACCTATATTTCAGTTGCGGGATCCGTGAATGCGTATACATCTGATGCTACGGATGCAAATATTAACTGGAGTACGTTAGATTCCGAGTCCTTAACGGTGTATACCGGTAACTGGATGAACTATAAAATAGCGAACATACCAACAGTTACCAGTACGCGTTTTCAGGTGATGAAAGATGTTATGTATAGTCTTCTCTACAGTGTAGATGATGTAAATATGGGGTTAATGAACTTTAATTTCCAGGAAGGTGGAAATATCCGTTTTCCAATCTCCGATGTCACCACTAACCGCGCTGCAATGGAAACAGAAATTAAAACCTGGTCTGATAATACCTGGACGCCTCTATCTGAAACACTTTATGAAGCATATCTCTACTATAGTGGTGGAAAAGCAGACTATGGAAGTGCCTCAAGTACCAGTGCCGCTTTTGTTGGTGGTGACCGTGATAACAATTATCAAAGCCCGGTGGATTCTTCTTTTGGTGATTGTCAAAAGCAGTTTATTATTTACCTGTCTGATGGTGCTCCGACTAAAGATGTTGGCGCAGAGAGTAAGATCGAATCCCTGGATGGTTTCACCAGTACAGCAAATACCAGTAGCTGTGTTGGGTCTGGGAATGGTGCCTGCCTTGATGATCTAGCTGGTCATTTGAATAAGTTTGGCTTTGTTGCGGATATGGGTGATGGCTCTACTGTGCCGGGTGATCCATCGGATAAGGACGCTGAAAATATAAAAATTAACACTTATACCGTAGGCTTTGGATCTACCATTACCAGCTTAAAAAATGCAGCCCGTGAAGGTGGCGGTGAATATTTTACTGCGCTGGATGCAACACAATTACTGACTACATTAACCTCAATTATTACCGCAATTAATCAAATCAACACGACTTTCTCATCACCTGCAGTTTCAGTAAACGCGTTTAACCGTGCCACTCATCGTAGTGAGTTGTATTTTACGCTTTTTAAGCCGGAAGCAGCGCCTCATTGGGATGGCAATTTCAAACGCTTTAAGCTGGCATTTCTGGATGGAGGTGCACCTGAAATACAGGATGCTGATAACGTAGGAGCCATCAATAATACAGGTTTTTTTAAAGATACTGCCCGTAGCTTCTGGACTAATATAGCGGATGCACCTCAAGGTGACGGACGTGATACTTCACTAGGCGGTGCCTCCAGTAAGTTCTTTAATGGAACGCCTTATGCGGCAGGTCGTAAGATTTATACCGATGTTACGGGAACCGGTGCACTCAGTGACAACGGCAATCGTGTCTGGAGAGGTGCCTCCGGCGTGCGAGAAGCAATGGGCTGGGATGGTGATACTTCAAATATAGCCAATACGGATACATATAATAAGCTAGTTGACTGGGTCCGTGGCATTGATGTTGATGATGATGATGGTGATAGCAGCACAACGGATGCCCGTCGTGTAATGGGTGATCCGCTTCATGCACAGCCGGCGTTGGTGCAATATGGTGGCACCGATAGTAGCCCGGATATTACGGCTTATGTAGCAACTAATGATGGTCTGCTGCATGCTATTTCAACCAGTAATGGCGTTGAGCAATTTGCCTTTCTTCCGCCTGAGCTTTTACCTGAAATGAAAAGGCTTTATGATAATCTAGGGGGTAGCAAGTTTTATGGCCTGGATGGAACCGTTGTACCCTATATTATAGATAATGATGTCGATGGGAAAATTGAGCCGGGTAATGGCGATAAGGTTTATGTGTATTTTGGTATGCGTCGAGGCGGCAGCAATATTTATGCTCTGGATGTTACTGACAGGGATGCGCCTGAGCTGATGTGGACAATTCGAGGAGGACCGGCTGCACTTGGTACGGATGCATTTGGTAATGGTATACCTGATACAGCGCTAGGTAATTATGCCGGTCTGGGGCAGACATGGTCAAAGCCCTCACTGCGTATTATTAAGCTAGGTGGTAATAATGTACCTGTCCTGATTTTTGGCGGTGGCTATGATATTTCGCAGGATTCTGTTGTGATAAGAACAGCAGATGATGTTGGGCATGGTATATATATTGTTAATGCTTTGAATGGTGAACTGTTATGGCGCATGGGCTCTGATGCACCGGCAAATCTTACAGATACAGATATGATTTATAGTATTCCATCCGATATCTCCGCAGCAGACACGGATGGTGATGGTCTTGTTGACCACATATATGTAGGTGATATGGGCGGCCAGTTATGGCGTGTCGATATTAATAATACACTAGGTCAGACGGTTAACAATATAGATAATATCATCCGTGGCGGTCGTATAGCTGATTTTGCCGATGATGATGTTATCAGTAACCGGCGCTTTTACTATCCACCGAGTGTGGCGATAGATAAAGATGATAATGACCAGGCGTATACAGCGTTGTTATTAACTTCTGGTTATCGTGCACACCCAACGGATAGAGATGTACAGGATAAAATCTTTATGCTCAGGGATACACCGGTTAATGGCGCGCCAGTAACATACGAGACGTCTTATGTTAATAATACTAAGGAAGATTTGTATGATACAACGTCTAATGTGATTGGTCAGGGCTCCGCTGCTGCAGTGACAACAGCAAGAAACGCACTCAATGGTTCTAAAGGCTGGTTTGTCGATCTGGATAAGGCATTAGGTGAAAAAGGTATTACCAAATCCCTGATATTTGCAGGCGATGTATTTCTGACTACCTATGTTCCTAATGATGGCACGAATACTTCGGGTTGTACGCCGAATGAAGGTTCTGGCTTCCTGTATCATTTTAATCTGTTTGATGCAAAACCAGTTAAAAATTATGATCAGATAGTGAGTAGTGATGCGAAAGCATTAACAAAAGAAGATCGTAAAGTGAAACTCGACAAAGGTGGCATACCCGCTGACCCAACAATTATCACCACTAAAGAAGGTAGTGCGCGTTGTGTGGGAACCGAGTGCGAGAAAAATGATGCAGCTAATGCTCATGTAACTATTTACTGGCATGAAGACGAAATATAATTGTGATTAGCATGCAATTTTTAGAGGAAATAAGATGCAGAAAGTAGTGCAAAAAGGTTTTACTTTAATAGAGTTGATGATTGTTGTTTCTGTCATCGGCGTGCTAATGACTTTAGCATATCCATCATACAGTTCGCACATGCAAAAAGTCAGGCGCCATGATGCGAGGGACGCTTTATTACAGTTAGCTGAAAATCAGGAAAAGCAATATTTAATTAATCGCACATATAGTAATACATTTGCGGATATCAGCCCAGGCAAAACCACATCGCCCAATGACATGTATAACCTTAGTGTTGTCTCCGACGGTGCAACATTTACAGTCACGGCAGTGGCGGTTGCCGGTGCCGGTCAATCAGGCGATCCAGTTTGTGGAGGCGCGGTGGCGATAACGTTAACCAATGCGGGAGTTAGGGCGCCGATAGCCTGTTGGCAGTAAATTAATCTTTGCGTAACTCGCGGGGTAACTGAAAGATAATGTTTTCACCCGGGCCATTGTCGTCTAATAATTCGGCATCAAACCAGAGTTTGATTCTGTCAATGACTTCTTCAACCAGTAGCTCAGGTGCCGATGCACCTGCGCTTAATCCCACCAGCTTTACATCATCAAACCATTCTTTTTGTAACTCGCCTGCATTATCAACTAAATAACCAGCGACATTATTTTTAATGGCGAGTTCTTTTAATCGATTTGAATTTGAGCTATTAGGCGAGCCTACTACAATAATAATATCGACAGTTCTGGTTAATGTCTTTATCGAATCCTGGCGATTTTGAGTGGCATAACAGATGTCATCCTTGCGTGGCCCCTGAATGTTCGGGAACTTGGTTTTCAGTGCTTCAATAATACCCAGAGTATCATCAACAGATAATGTTGTTTGTGTAACATAAGCCAGTTCTTCATCAGCAGATAAAGATAACTTGTTAACATCCTCAATATTTTCAACTAACTGCATGCATCCATTACTATTGCTAAACTGTCCCATCGTGCCATCGACTTCAGGGTGACCGGCATGACCAATTAAAATAACATTGGTATCGCTTTTAGCGTAACGGGCAACCTCCAGATGCACCTTGGTTACCAGTGGACAGGTCGCATCAAATACTTTTAGTTGTCTATGAGCCGCTTCCTGTTGTACTGTTTGTGATACGCCATGAGCACTAAAAATCACGATTGAGTCATCTGGAATTTCACTTAATTCCTCCACAAAGATAGCACCATTGTTTTTTAGACAATTAACGACATAGGTGTTATGTACAACTTCGTGGCGTACATAAATAGGTGCGCCAAAAATTTCTAGCGCACGTTCAACGATTTCAATGGCACGGTCAACACCGGCACAAAAACCACGGGGGTTTGCGAGTTGAATTTTCATGGATGTTATAAAATTTCAGTAATTTGTGCGGTGAATAGAATAATACGCCCGGCTAGTGGATGACTAAAATCGACTTCAACTTCATTACCGGAAACACGAATAATGGTGCCCATTATTTCGCTATCGTCAGGGCCATCAAATGCAATAACCTGGTTTTCTTCAGGGGGCATATCATCAGGAAAGTCTTCAACTGGAATGCTGTGAATATTATCTTCATCCGGTAAGCCAAATGCCAGTTCAGGTGAAAGTTTAGCTGAAACTGTATCGCCTTTATGTTTTCCTATTAAAGCATCTTCCATTCCGCTGGTGAGGCTGCCATTGCCAATTTCAAACTCAATTGCATCTTCATCGAAGTTAGATTCAACTTCAGTGCCATCTTCTAGCTGCATCTTAAATAAAAGTAATAAACGACTGCTTGCTTCAACTGTTTTCATGTGGGTTCTTTAAAGTATCAAAAATTAATAAAACGGCACCAATGGAGATTGCCGAGTCAGCAATATTAAATGCTGGCCAGTGATGCTGCTGGTAATAAACATCGAGAAAATCAATAACGTGTCCATAAATTGCACGATCAATCAGGTTGCCAATGGCTCCGCCAAGAATAAGTGCAAGTGCAGTATATTGTAAAATCTGATGAGATTTTAATTTTCGTATCCATAGAAAAATAAAAATACTAACCGCACTGGTTAAGACCAGAAAAAACCAGCGTTGCCAGCCGCCTGCATTGGCTAAAAAGCTAAATGCTGCGCCTGGGTTATACATCAGCGTGAAATTAAACATCGGAATAATTTCAAGAGGTTGATGAAACTGTAATAAATTATCAGCAAACAGTTTCGTTATTTGGTCAATGATAATTACCAGCATGGTAATCCATGACCATTTTTTAAATGTTAATAACTGATCAGGCATAATGTCTGGTTTCACCCTTACCATCTACATTGTCTATGCAACGCCCGCATAAATCAGGATGAGTTGAATGAGTGCCTACATCTTCACGCAGGTGCCAGCAGCGTGTGCATTTTTGGTGAGAAGATTTTTCAACGCTGATACTAATGCTCTCTCCTCCGGCTAATTCGAAGGTTTCCTTTTTCTCAGGTGCATCATCTGCAGGATGTACCGAAGCATAAGATGTAATTAAAACAAATCTCAGCTCATCATCAAGTGAATTCAAAACACTAAATAATTTATCGCTACAATATAATTTAACCTGCGCATCTAGCGACGAACCAATTTTTCCATCAACACGAATCTGTTCAAGTTGTTTGCTTACCAATGTGCGGGTTTGCTGAATGGTTTCCCAGAACTCAAAATTCATCGTGGCAGATGAATTGAGTGCAAAGAGGCTTGTGTACCAGGTTTCCAGTAAAACAAAATCCCCGTGCTTGCCGGGAATTTGTTGCCAGATTTCTTCAGCAGTAAAACTTAAAATAGGTGCCATCCAGCGTGTCATCGCTTCAATAATATGATGTATGGCTGTTTGCGCGGAGCGCCGGGCGACACTATCTTTATGGGTGGTGTATTGACGATCCTTAATCACATCAAGATAAAAGCTACCCATGTCTTCTGAACAGAAGTTATGTAATTTTTGATAGATTAAATGGAAGTTATAGTTTTTATAAGCTTCAATAATTTCATTCTGTACTTGTAAGGTTTGTGCAACTGCCCACTTATCTAATGCCAGCATATCTGTTTCAGATAGCATATCTGTTTCTGGATTAAAGCCATTTAAGTTGGCGAGTAAAAAACGCGAAGTATTGCGGATACGACGATAGGAGTCTGCAGTACGCTTAAGGATTTCATCGGAGACGGTTATTTCCGCTGTGTAATCGGTTGATGAAACCCATAAACGTAAGATGTCGGCGCCGAGAGAATTGAATATCTTTTGCGGCTGTACTACATTGCCTAATGATTTAGACATTTTTTTACCGTCGGCATCAACCGTAAATCCATGGGTTAAAACGGTTTTGTAGGGCGCGCTATTTCTAACCGCAACTGAAGTAAGTAGCGAGGACTGAAACCAGCCTCGATGTTGGTCAGAGCCTTCAAGATACAGGTCAGCGGGTACAGCTAATTCTTCGCGTTGCTCTAATACGCTGGCGTGGGTGACACCGGAATCGAACCAGACATCTAACGTGTCAGTGACCTTGTCATAATTGGCGGCATCTTTGCCTAAGATGTCTTCAGCGGTTTTTGAAAACCACGCATCAATGCCCTGAGTTTCGATTTCGGTTGCAATGGATTGAATCAACTCCTGAGTGTTGGGGTGTAACTCGCCGGTTTCTTTATGTACAAAAAGTGTGATGGGTACACCCCATGTACGCTGGCGTGAAATACACCAGTCAGGCCTGCCCTCAACCATGCCTTCGATACGTGCTTTGCCCCAGCCAGGTAACCAGTTGGTTTTATCAATGGCGCTCATTGCATGCTCACGCAAACCATTTTGATTCATACTGATAAACCACTGCGGTGTTGCACGAAAAATAATCGGTGATTTATGACGCCAACAATGCGGGTAGCTGTGTTTAATTTTTTTAAATTTTAACAGAACATTGTTTTCTTTTAGTAATTCAATAATGGCTGCATTGGCTTTGTTAACATGCTGGCCTGCAAATAATTCTGTGTCGGGTAAAAAAACACCATTGCTGCCGACCGGGTTATAAACCTCGAGACCATATTTTGTGCCTACGATATAGTCGTCCTGTCCGTGTCCGGGTGCGGTATGTACTGCACCGGTACCCGCTTCAGTTGTAACGTGATCACCTAAAATAACCGGTACCTGACGTTTATAAAATGGATGTTGTAATAGTTGGTTCTCTAGCGCACTGCCTTTGCAGCGACCAATGATGGTGAATTTTTCGGTTTCATATCGTTCAAGTGCACTTTCATGTAAGTCTTCAGCGAGTAATAAATTAATACTGCCGGTGGGTGTATCTGCCTTGACTAAAACGTATTCAAAATCCGGGTGTAGTGACACCGCCATATTGGCAGGTAACGTCCATGGTGTCGTTGTCCAGATAACGGTTGCTGCAGGTAAGCCATTATTTTCTGCGCTGCAGGCTTTAAAGAAGGCTTCGCTATCTACCGCTTCAAAAATTACGTCAATAGCCGATGATGTTTTATCTTCGTATTCAACTTCCGCTTCGGCTAATGCAGAGCCGCAATCCAGACACCAGTGAACGGGTTTGCTGCCTTTATGCAAGTGGCCTTTATCAATGATTTTTCCAAGGGTGCGTACAATATTGGCCTCAAATTTATAGTCCATAGTGAGGTATGGGTTTTCCCAGTCACCTAGTACACCCAGTCGGATAAAGTCATCACGTTGTCCATTAACCTGTGTTTGTGCATATTCACGGCATTTGTCACGAAATGTTTTTGCGTCGATTTTCTGCCCCGGTTTACCGACTTTCTTTTCAACGTTCAATTCAATCGGCAAACCATGGCAATCCCAGCCAGGAATATACGGCGCATCAAAGCCATCGAGTGTGCGACTTTTAATAATGATGTCTTTCAATATTTTATTGACGGCGTGACCAATATGAATGTTGCCATTTGCATACGGCGGGCCATCATGCAGAATGAATTTTGGCCGGCCTTTGCTGGCCGCACGAATTTTTTGATAAAGATTAGCGCTCTGCCATTGCTTTAGCATATCCGGTTCGCGTTTAGCCAGGTTGCCTCGCATCGGGAAATCCGTAGCGGGCAGGTTTAACGTGTTTTTATAATCTTTTGTTGATTCGGTCACTGGGTTTTTATCTCAATAAGTTCTGATGATTAGTTGTTTTCATAAGTGAATAATAGTGTTTATTCTGTCAGCTTTTATTTTGGAAACATTTATATTTCCATGGGTTGTTTCTCTCATACTGTAATATTGTTGGATATAAAATAATCTTTTGCCTGTTGACTGTCTTTTAAAATCTGCTGCTTTAAATTTTCAAATGATTCAAAGCGTTTTTCTTCGCGTATTTTATGTTTAAACTCAACGCAAACTTTTTCGCCATATATTTCGCGATCAAAATTAAATAAATGTACTTCCAGTTGTAAATCATGGCCATTTACAGTGGGGCGCTTGCCAACATTAGCGACGCCATAAGCAGACAAATTATTTTCTCCCTTCATGTGAACCGCGTAAACCCCATGTACTGCAGTAGCATGCCTGTGTAATTTAATATTTGCTGTGGGAAAACCGATGGTACGACCGCGTTTATCACCGTGTGCAATATGTCCGCATATCTGATAGGGGCGGCCGAGCATTTTTTTGGCCTGTTCTAACTGGTCCTGCATTAGCGCATGTCTGATACGCGTGCTGCTTATGCGTTGATTTTCAAAGCAGAAGCTGGAGCTGTTGTGAACATTAAAGCCGTGCTTTTTTCCGGCTTCGTATAGCGTTTCAAAATCACCGCTACGCTTGCTGCCAAAACGAAAGTCATCACCCACTAACAGGTACTTTACATCGAGTTTCTCAAGTAAAATTGTGTTTATAAAATCATCAGCAGATAAATCTGCAAGTTGATGATTAAATTTTGCGCATAGAAAATAATCAATATTGGCCTGCTGCAATGCTTGCCATTTTTCTCGAATGCGATGTAAGCGAACCGGTGCTGTCTGATGGTTAAAGTATTCCATTGGCAGTGGTTCAAAGCTCATAATGCAGGAGCGTAAATTTTGCTCAACAGCCGCTTTTTTAAGATTTTTTAATACTTCAAGATGCCCGAGATGTACGCCATCAAAATTACCGATTGTCAGGGCGCAGCCACGGTGTTCTTCGCTCAGGTTGTGTAGGCCTCTAATCAGCTGCATCGAGGATATATTGTCCACATTAAAAAAGGAGAGAATTATACCTGATAACAGGTGTTTTGTGGTGAGGCCGACTGGAAATAAAATGGCCGCTCACGTGATGACTGGTTGCACCTAATAAATATAAAATTAATGCGGTGCATTATTGGGTGTCATATTACGTAAATGTGCAGGCCTGAATCCGCTTACCAATAAGGTCGAGGCATAGATAAAGGCTGCTAAAACGACAAATCCAAGCAAATAAGGTACGCGTTCCTGTAAAGGCCAGTTCAGCCAGACATTCACTGATGGGGTGAAGTAAATAAGAAAGCTTGCCATGAGGATATTTGCAATGACGGTTTGTATTAATAGATTGCGCCAACCGTGCTGATGCTGATAAATGCCCTGCTGCTTGAGCTTACGATACAGCATAAATGCATTTAAATAGGCGGAGCCAGTGGTGGCCAGTGCCAGTCCGGTATGTGGGCCTTCAAAATTCATCATTACCAGCGGAATAACAAATAGCAGGTTTAGCCCCATATTCGCGATCATCGCCTGTACGCCTATCCGCATGGGCGTTTTGGTGTCCTGGCGGGCATAAAAGCCGGGGGCCAGTACCTTGATATAAATAAAGGCGGGTAAGCCCAGTGCATAGGCCATTAAGCTAAGGGAGGACATACGGGTATCGTGTAAAGAGAATTCGCCGTAGCCGAACAGGGTGGCCAGTAGCGGGCTGGCTAATAATAGCAGCCCCAGCGACGCCGGTAGCGCAACCAGTGTTACCAGTTTCAGTGCCCAGTCCAGCGTGCGGGTAAATTCTTTAGCTGATTTATTGGCGTGTTGTTTTGACAGGCTGGGTAAAATAACGGTTGCCAGTGCAATGCCGAATACACCGAGTGGAAATTCCACCAGCCGATCTGAATAATACAACCATGACACACTGCCGGTAATGAGAAAGGAGGCAATAATGGTATCGAGCAGGAGGTTTATCTGTGCCACAGAGGAGCCAATAATCGCCGGCAGCATCAGTGTCTGAATTTTTTTAACGCCCTCATGAGCGCGTTTAAAGCGAGGCCTGGGAAGCAATTTGAGTCTGGCTAGAAAAGGTAATTGAAACAGCAGCTGTAAAAAACCGGCTAGTGCAACGCCCCAGGCCAGTGCCATAACCGGCTGATCAAAGTAATCAGCACCCCATACAGCAGCTGATATCAGCGACAGGTTAAGAATGACCGGCGTAAAAGCCGGTACGGCAAATTTGTGGTAGCTATTTAAAATGCCACCGGCAAAGGCGGTTAGGGCAATAAAAAAGATATAGGGGAAGGTGATCGCCAGCATATCAGCGGTTAGCTGAAAGCGGGTTTCACCTGCGGTGCCGGTTTCATTGGCAAAGCCCGGCGCAAACAGGTATACCAGCAAAGGGGCGGCGAGAGAGCCAATAATGCTGAGGATAAGTAAAAAGCCACCCAGTGAGCCGGCCACATGATTGAGTAAATCCTGCAAATCTTCAACGCGGCGTTTTTCTTTATATTCTGAAAATACCGGTACGAAAGCCTGTGAAAAGGCACCTTCGGCAAATAAACGGCGCAGAAAATTGGGGATTTTAAAGGCCACAAAAAAGGCGTCCGTACCCCCGCCCACACCAAAAAAGGTCGCAAAGATAATATCGCGAATCAGGCCGAGAATGCGTGAAATAAAGGTCATCGCCGCAACCACAGCGGTGGATTTAAAAAGCATAGTGTTCGATCGGTTGGTTATTTAAACAGAATAGTTTATCAGGTTAGCTATCTTTCATGTGAAGTACAATCTGTTCATAAACATAGGCGTTAATGATAAGTTTCTGGTCGTCATTTAACTGTAAAAACTGCACGCCATATTTATTAAGCTTTTCATCGTTATCTGCCATTGAGATATTGCGGATAATTGCCTTTATGCGCAAATATTTCTTTATATCGGCAATTTCCAGCTCAATTGAAATATTGACTTCATCATCGAGTCCGCCAAGCAGGCTACTGGTTTGTAATAGCGCACCGGTTGCGCTGGTGTTAACCATAGAAATTGACAGGGATTTATTCGGGCTGTCGGTGGTTGTAACCGACACAATGACTTCTGTACCAACGCGTCGGGAACCCCGTACAGTGATGCACTCAAGGTCTTTCGGGCACTTTAAGTGAACATGCGGGTAGGGTGTGCTGTAGTATTTTAGTGAAGAAGATTCAAAGCCATATACATCATTACCCTGCAACATGCGCACGATAAAGGGCTGGTTTTCTTTTAATAAGGGAAATTTACCATTTACGCTGGGAGCACTGATAATAATGCTCTTGTTGGGGCTGTGACCAATTACTCTGGCTGTCAGCCTGTCACGGCCATCTTCCGGAATAAATTGCAGCTGTATTGGATCGCCCAGATTGACCTTAAAGTCTTTTTTATCTTCCATATTCATATTTTTAGCAGTAACTGCATCATATTACACTGATTTTTAACATATTTTATATACTTTAATCGTTAATGTTGAGATTAAGTACGATCGTGCTTGACAAAAGCTCGCTAAACTGGAAAAATCTGCGCCCCATTAGGATATTCTCTGGAAGCGTTCCGTGAAATATTTTATGGATATCCCAGACAATATTATGATTTATAGGAAAGAATACTTTGGCTAATTCACCACAAGCAAAAAAACGTGCCCGTCAGGCCATTAAACGCCGTGCCCGCAATGTTGGCATGGGTTCTATGTACCGTACTTTTATTAAGAAAGTTGTATATGCAATCGAAGCCGGTGACAAAGCCGCTGCGCAAACTGCATATAAAGAAGCGATACCGGTTATCGACAAGATGTGTAACAAAGGTCTGGTACATGCAAATAAAGCAGCTCGTCATAAGAGCCGTTTAAATACACGTATCCGAGCAATGGCTTAAGTCTTTAGACTGAGTGCATAAAAAAGCCGGCCTAGTGCCGGCTTTTTTGATTTTGCAGAACTAGCTGAAAAATATTATTTATGCCCGTCTGAGGCGTGAGTTAAATACAGTGCCAGCCCAATCAGTGCGATACCGCCGGAGAAAGCCAGTAAATCCAGTGGTGTTTCAAAGCGCATCTCTAGAGCATGTTCGAAGTATTTAACAATTAAAATCATGACTATGACTTTTGATAGGCGTGCTTTCAGGTCATCCAGGCTATTAATGACGAGAACCTGCGAGGCATTTTCCGAGTTTTCTGCCTGGTCTATTTTGCTGATAAATAATTCATATAGACCGAGAGCAAAAATCAGTAAAACAATCGCCAGTAAATATCCGTCGATGAGTTCGACAACGTGGGTAATGGTGTCGCTACGTAATTTGAGTCGCTCAGCTGTATCAAGCGAAGGGTATTCAATCAGGTGCGTAATCATATAAACCGAGTCAATACTGGCCATATAAAACATGGCGAGACTGGATACCAGGCTGATAATAACGGCGGCTAAAACGACCAATCTGCTTTTCCACAGAAAGCTTTCGAATATTTTTTCCATAATTCATATATTTGCATAATTAAAGAGCCGCATATTTTAACGTTATTTGTAATTTAATGTGAGACGGTTTACTGTTCAGCAACAAAAAATCAACTCGTAGATTGTGACTTATGAAACAGGAAATAGCATGCTTGAAACGCTTACTGAGATAACCGGCCAACTGGCGGGCATTTTATGGGGCAGTGCGCTAACGTTGGGTGGTTTACTAGCAGTGGGTGTATACCTGACGCTGCGTCTGGGTTTTGTGCAGATCAGAGGGTTTAAGCATTCTATTCATATCATTCAGGGCAAGTATGCCTGTAAAGATGATAGAGGTGACGTTAGTCACTTCCAGGCGTTATCAACGGCCCTGTCTGCTACTATCGGCACCGGCAATATTGCCGGTGTTGCAACTGCGATTTCACTGGGCGGCCCCGGCGCATTATTCTGGATGTGGGTGACGGCTTTTTTAGGCATGGCAACAAAATTTACAGAAAGTACACTGGCGCTCAAGTTTCGGGAGATTGATCAGCACGGAGTATCCGGCGGCCCGATGTATACGCTATTAAACGGTTTAAATATGCGACGCACTGCTATGCTGTTTGCATTTTTTGCAGCAGTAGCGTCTTTTGGTATTGGAAATTTGGTGCAGGTCAATTCGGTTGTTGATGGTCTGGTGTTTATTGCGCCGGAGATAAAAAATTATAGTTGGCTGGTAGGGCTAATTATGGCGGCAATGGTAGGCGCGGTTATTTTAGGTGGCGTTAAACGCATTGCAAAAGTTGCAGGAACCATCGTACCGTTTATGGCGGTTGTTTATATTGTGGTGGCGATGACTGTGTTGATTAATGAATACCAGCAAATTCCCGATGCCATTGCTACCATTTTTAATCATGCATTGAATCCATGGGCTGTTGGCGGCGCAGCAGTCGGTGAAGCAATTCGCTGGGGTGTCGCACGGGGTTTGTTTTCAAATGAAGCGGGCCTGGGGTCATCACCGATGGCACATGCGGCAGCAACCACTAATGAGCCGGTGCGTGAAGGTTTAGTAGCGATGATGGAGCCGTTTGTCGATACGCTGATAATTTGTAGCATGACAGGCCTTGCAATTGTGGTTACCGGTGCCTATATAACAGCACCGGAGGGCGTGGCCGGTGCATCGCTAACGGCTTATGCTTTCAGTCAGTCGATAGGCAGTGCCGGAGCTATGATTGTCGGTGGCGGATTAGCGCTGTTTGCATTTTCAACTATCATTGCCTGGTCTTATTATGGTGATCGTAGTGTAAAATTTATGTTTGGCGAAAAGGCGGTATTACCTTATCGCTTAATTTATACATTGCTAATTATTGTGGGCGCCGTTGTGCCATTACAGCTGGTATGGAATATTGCAGACATTACCAATGTGTTAATGGCTGTTCCGAATTTAATTGCTTTGGTGTTGCTAAGTGCATTAGTGAAAAAAATGAAAAACGAATATTTTGAAAAACATAAATAGTAATTTTTTTATATTAAAAAACCAGGAGACATTATGTCTGAATTACAGATTGAAGAATTAACAGTAGGTGATGGTGCAGAAGCGGGTGCAGGTGAAGGCGCTGAAGTTGTGGTTGTGCATTACACCGGTTGGTTAACCGACGGCACAAAATTTGACTCGAGTGTTGATCGCAATGATCCATTTAGTTTTACGCTGGGCGTGGGTCAGGTTATTAAAGGCTGGGATGAAGGTGTAAAGGGAATGAAAATTGGCGGTAAGCGCAAGTTAACTATTCCGCCGGAAATGGGCTATGGTGCGAATGGTGCGGGTGGAGTTATTCCGCCGAATGCCACACTGGTGTTTGATGTTGAGTTACTGGAAATTCGTTAAATTTTTCACTATTGCCTGGTTAACTTCCGGTTCTCGTCATCTCCGACATAAGCATTCGGAAATGATCAGGTCGATGTTTGGTATTTCATGTCACAGTTTTTATTAATTACATGTTCACCGTCTATTACATCAAGCTTATGATAGAGTCTTTAAAAAGTTAACGGGGCGGCAGTGAAATAATATATTTTAATAAAGTTACATCAAATTGATGTGACTTTATTATTTAGACGATTGTATTTGTAATGTCGATGGCGACGCTGTCTTTATCAAACATAAAAACCGGAACGGTTGTGAGTTGACAGAGTTCATCAAAATTGTCAGTGCTATTCTGTATGCTTATCTGATTTAACACGATAGCTTTAATATTTAAGTTGTAATGCTGTATGGCATGCAAACTGAGTAGCACCTGATTAATCGTGCCGAGTCTGTTTTCGGCGATAAGCACAACCGGTAACTGCAGAGCTTTTGCCAGATCTGCATTTAACGCATTTTCACAAATCGGTGAAAAAAATCCGCCGGCACCTTCCACCAGTAAAAAATCATCCTGATTTATGTTTGATGTACATGCCTGGTGTAGCTGTGTTAATGAAACTTCTTTGTTATTAAGCCGAGCGGCTCTGGCAGGAGATATTGCTTCATTAAAACGGTAGCGACAAATGTTTTCCAGTGGCTCTGATGACTGTGATGCCTGATGTAGTTTTACCGCGTCATCAGCAATGAGTTGGCCATGAATTAGCTGGCAGCCGGATTCAACCGGTTTGCGTGGTATCACATTAATATGGCGTGAGACTAGCTCTGCGGCAATTTTACAGGCCACGTAAGTTTTTCCAACATGGGTGTCGGTGCCGGTGATGAAAATGCCATTCATTTTAGTTGTAGCGCCTGCAAGAAATACAAGTTCAGTTTATGATTCGGTGAGTCTTTGCAGGGCTTCTTTATATTTTTCGGCGGTTTTATCAATAATTTCCTGTGGTAATTCCGGGCCCGGTGGGGTTTTATCCCAGTCCAGTGTTTCTAAATAGTCACGCACAAACTGTTTATCAAAACTCATCGGGCTACTGCCGGGCTGGTATTGATCTGCAGGCCAGAAGCGGGAGGAATCCGGGGTTAATACTTCATCAATTAATACCAGCTGGTTATTTTTATCAACACCGAATTCAAATTTAGTATCGGCAATAATAATGCCGCGCTTCAGGGCGTATTCTGCTGCTGCTTTATAGAGTTCCAGGCTGACGTCTTTCACCTGTTTCGCCAGATCGGCACCAAGTAGTTTTTCAGTGGCGGCATAATTAATATTTTCATCGTGGTCGCCAACATCGGCTTTGCTCGACGGGGTGTAAATCGGTTCAGGTAATTTGTCGGCAAGTTGTAAACCACCGGGTAAATTAATGCCGCAAATTGCTCCGGTTTTCTGATAATCCTTCCAGCCAGAGCCAATAATATATCCGCGAACAATTGCCTCTACCGGCAGAGCTTTGAGTTTTTTTACAACCATTGCATGATTGGCTACGGTTGCACGCTCCTGTTCATCGGTAATGATGTCCTCGAGAGGGATATCAGCCAGGTGATTGGGAATAATGTGTTCAAGTTTACTGAGCCAGAAGCGGGTCACATCATTTAGTACTGTGCCCTTTTCGGGAATCGCCGAGGGCATGATTACATCAAATGCAGAAATGCGATCACTGGTAATAATTAGCATGTGGTCGTCGTCAATATCATAGATATCACGAACTTTGCCCTTATGGCGTAATTTCAGGTTACTGATATGGCTGCTGTGTAAACTCATGATGTATTATGTTTTTAAAAAGAGAAGGCGTATTTTACGCGAAACTGTGACAGGTCGCGAGTGGAATAATGGAGTTAGGCAAAGTGTATTATTACCCCCCCCTCAAAATAGTACAGTTGAGAGGGTGTAATAAGATGAAAGATAAGGATATGTATTTATGATTTTACAAACATATCGCGTAGTTCCCGGCGCAAAATTTTACCAACATTGGTTTTTGGCACTTCATCAACCCATTCGACTCGCTTCGGTAATTTATAACGGGTTAAGCTGTCCTCGCAGTGGCTGCGTATATCCTCTAATGTAAGTTGAGGGTTTTTACTGACAATAACCGCCATCACCGCTTCGCCACACTTGTCATCAGGGATGCCGATAACGCCAACTTCGAGTATGTCGGGGTGACTGGCTATGGCCTCTTCAACTTCATTAGGATAAACATTAAAGCCGGAGACAATAATCATATCTTTTTTACGGTCGACAATTTGAAAGAATCCCTGCTCATCCATAAAGCCGATATCGCCACTGTGAAAAAAACCGTCATTGTCAAATACCTGTGCGGTATCTTCAGGGCGTTGATAATAACCCTGAGTAACCTGCGGGCCTTTAATGCAAATTTCACCGTGTTCACCGATGGCCAGAATATTATTGTCTTCATCCTTGATGCAAACCTCGGTTGATGGCATCGGTAAACCAATTTTTGCATTGTAGGATTTTAAATTCATGGGGTTAATGCAAACAGCCGGTGATGTTTCGGTCAAACCGTAGGCTTCAAGTAATGTCTGGCCGGTGATTTTCTGCCATTGTTCCGCTACCGACTTTTGTACCGCCATGCCGCCGCCCAGTGTTATTTTGAAATTCGAAAAATCGACATCAGAAAAACCGGGTGTATTGAGTAAACCACAAAATAAAGTATTAACCCCGGTGAAGGCGGTAAAATTAGAGCCCTTTAATTCTTTAACAAAGTTTTTCATATCACGGGGGTTAGTAATTAAATGATTTAAACCGCCGATTTTCATAAAGAACATACAGTTCGCGGTTAATGAAAAAATATGATAAAGCGGCAATGCGGTAATCACGCACTCTTTGCCTTTTTCGACAAAAGGCTCAATCCATTCACTTACCTGTTGCACATTGGCGACCATGTTTCCGTGGGTAAGAATGGCTCCTTTCGCTACCCCTGTAGTGCCTCCGGTATATTGCAAAAATGCAATGTCCTGTTGGTTAAGCGTGGGACGCTGGTATTTTTGCGCATCACCATCGATTAAGCACTGTTTAAAATTATAACTACCGGGTAGATTAAAAGAGGGCACCATTTTTTTGAGATGCTTAACGACTAAGTTAATAACGGCTGATTTTGGAAAGCTAAGCATGTCACCCATACGGGTTATAATGACATTTTTAATTGGCGTGTCGTGAATAACTTTTTCGAGAGTAGAGGCAAAGTTTTCCAGTACAATAATTGTCGTTGCACCGGAGTCGCATAATTGATGTTGTAATTCTTTGCCAGTGTAGAGCGGATTGGTGTTAACAACCGTTAAACCGGCACGCAGTGCGGCAAAAATAGAAATCGGATTTTGTAACAGGTTGGGCATCATAATGGCGATTTTATCGCCCTTGCTCATGGCCAGTTGCTGCTGGAAAAATGCAGCCAGTTTCTGGCTGTATAAATTTATTTCCTGAAAACTGAGAGCTTTGCCGTAATTACAAAAGCAGGGGTTGTTGGCGTATTCAAGGCAGGCCTGTTCGAATATATCAATTAACGAATCATAGGCGCTTAAATCAGCTTCATGTGAAATGCCTTCGGGGTAGCTGGCGTACCACGCATGAGTCATACGACTCTCCTTTTTTAATTTTTATTATCACACTATTCACTTACTAACATATTAGGATAGTAAAGCGGTTTGGTGTGATTTTTCAAGCATTCTTTTTCGATGTGAGTTTCAAAATATAGTGAGGGGCTGGTGGTGCTCCCAGTCGGGGTACTTGAGCATGGATGATAGAAAAAGCTCCGATGTGAGCCAGTATTTCAGCCAGGTTTGCAGAGCGTAGTATGAGGTTGAATTGAACCAGCTGATATCGACATAGGCGAACTGGCGGATAAACGGAAACAGGGCGATATCAGCCAGACCGGGAGATTGGCCGAGTAAAAACGGCCGGTTTAGAAGGCGTTGCTCGAGTGTCTGTAGGAACGGTTCCGTCTGTTGGCGGTAATAGCGTTGGCTGCGCTCAGGGAAGCGATCAGCATACTTGTAATAGTCAAGGAGCGGCTTAAAGTGCTGGTCATTTTCGCCAATCAGAGAGTTGTAAGCTGATTTAAGGTCAGTTTGAAGCCAGTTATGCGGGTCGTTCTGATGTAATGCCCAGAGCATAATGTCGAGACTCTGATCGATGATCGCACCGTCTGTTTGTTGCAGTACGGGTACGGTGGCTTTTGCGGATATTTGTATCAGCTCTGGTGGTTTGTCATTGAGTGCAACTTCTCGAAGTTCAACCTGAACCTGGCTATGGCGTATGGCCATGCGCGCCCGTATGGCATAGGGGCAACGCCGAAAGCTGTATAGGACCGGGAGTGCGGTTACAGCTACTGACTCATCTCGCTGCAGGGCGTGCTGGCATCACCAAAACGTTGCTCAAGATACTCGATGATTTCAGTCGACTCATACATCCAGATAGTCTTTTTACCATTATCAATGCGCAGGCAGGGTACTTTAATCTCTCCGCCTTCAGTCAATAAATCGGTACGATCCGGGCCAGTCTGAGCATTGCGAGTTTCGATATTGAGACCAAGTCGCTTAAATGCACGGCGGGTTTTGAGGCAGAACGGGCAGGCATAGAATTGATATAAGGATAGTGAGTCGGTGGCGGTATCGACACACTGTTGATCTTCAGCTGAACGGGATTGTGATTTTATCGGGATAAAAAAACTGATTAATATAATCAGGCGGCCAAGCCCTTCGCGGAGTAATTTTAACAGCATTTTTCTTTATCCTGATATATGACTGGAGCGCTATTTTAGCGTAATCGATAGCTAATGTACAAAAACCGTCACCACTGTATGCCGGTCTGGTGAAAAAATAGTGGTAGATGATAGGCTCTGTAATGTTTTAGGTCATTGTGCTGGCGTAGTACACTAACAG